>JALVAD010000530.1 GCA_027011385.1 Saprospiraceae bacterium
CTTCGAGAGTATTTCTGTTTTCTAAATTGTCAATTATAAACTCTTTTTTTGATTTTGTATAGTTTTGTCCAAATTTGAATTTTGCATTGATAGATTCTATATTTATTCTTAAAACTGCAACTTTTTCTAAAGCTCTATTGTATTTTTCTGAATCAAAGCTAATATATTTTCCTTTGGGTTGAAGCTTTTTCATAAGAGCATCGAAAATCTTTCTTTTTTCTTCATTATTATCAATTAGTTTAATTTTTCCATCAATGGTAACGGATTTAAAAAAAGCTGTTGCAGGACAAGCCAACTCTTCTTCACTCATAATATATGATGGCAACACGCTATGATTGGTTACAACATTGAACGATCCGTAAGGATTATTGCGAATTAAATCCATCTTTTTCCCTTTATAAGAACCGTGAAAGTATATCGCACCTTTGATGTAAACAAAATTCACAGGAACTGCATAAGGTTTATCTCCATGAAGTGCCAATACTCCGTACTCGGCATTATTGAGTACCTCAGTAATAAGCTGCATATCTTCGACCATTAATTTATTTCCCATAAATCCATTTTGTAATTATTTAGCGCACTATGTACTTGATGAATAATGATTATATTTTGCGCAATATACTATTCTTTGCCGGATTTTATCTTTTTTCTAAAAATATATTGGGTTTCTATGTATAAGGATTGGAAATCTGCTGGATCAAATGTTCGGGAGAAATACTCCCAGTTTCTTTCGTTCATATACTTAAAAAACTCAGCATTGGTTTTTAAGGCACTTAGTTCTATTTCATCAATTCCTTTTTCATCAGTAATGCCGACAAGAGTGATTTTTTTTAGCTCATATTTATGTTTACGAGTATTTAATATTTTCTGTGTTACAAAAATTTCTGCATAATCATATTTGACTATATCCTGACTAAATGCTTGGGTGGATTGGAAAATGATAAAAAGCAAAATTCCTGTTTTGATAAAATGTTTAATGCTTGTTTTCATAATAATGTTTTTATTGATTTTTTAACCTATATTTTTCTTTTATTGATTCCGCAAGATAATTTGCATTATAAGAATGTCCTTTCGGTTTGGAATGATAACATTGAATATCAAAGTAAACTCTTGGTTTCTGGACAAGCTGTGAATTTGCGGTAATTCCGTCATAATAGACTTGGTAGAATTCTTTGACATAATGTTTTCCTTTTGTGATAACAAAATATTTGTAGCCGCTTCTCAAAGTCAATACTGCACTTCTAAGTAATGCAAAATCAACTGCTCTTTCCATAGAAGTCCTACTATTACCCTTAAATGATACCTTGAATACATCTTCACGGATACGGATTTCGGAATATCCTCCGGTAAATGATTTTCGATGATATGAGGTAGCACAAGAGGAGAGAAAAATAATCATACTAAAAATAAATAATCGTTTCATATCTATGGTTTTTGTTTTATAAAGGGAATTAATGCAAATATATTAAGAAACAGTAAGTTCACCCAAGTGAAACTGAGGTTTAAACTAAATTTAACTTTAGTGTTATGAATATGTTAATCCGTATATTAGACAGCAATCTTTTGCGCCATTGCTGAGGTTTGCCCCGATGAACCTATAGAAAAATTCA
>JALVAD010000531.1 GCA_027011385.1 Saprospiraceae bacterium
AATATAAGATTTTTATTGATTATTGTTCAACTCCTATCGGAGTTGTAACCCTCTAACGTATTTACCACCGGTTTCACCGGCGGTTATTCACATTTATCCCCTGTCGGGGATATTTCATTTTCCTATAATAGCTATGTTACAAAATAAAATACAGGGTAAAAGTTAGGTGGTAATAGTTAGGGAATAAAAACCACAAAGTGGTTTAATATGAATAGCCCCGTGTGAAATGCGGGGTAACCATAGGAAGAAAAAAGAACACCGGCAGGTGTTCAATATATCATCTATTATCATTTTTCTTCAATAACTCCCTCAAGAACTTTATCTCATCTTTGAGATGGCTGATGGTTTGCTCATAAGCTTCTTTGATACCGATGTTGAAATTTTCTACAAAAGCAGGCCCATATTTTGCTTTTTTGTAATTAACGGTTTTGGATTCTTCAATGTTTAGAAGATCTTGAATATCCAATTCCAGAATTTTCACAATATCCAACAATCGTTCAATATCTAATTTGGTAATACCATTTTCTATTTTGGCATAAGCCGACTGAGACATATTGAGTTTTTTGGAAATATCCTCTTGACTAAACCCTTTACTTACCCTTGCTTTTTTTATTTTAAATGCTAAATTATTCATATTTTAATATCTTTTAGAAACAAAAAGACAAATGTAGAAATAAATTGACTAAAAAACAAAGGTTTTGGCACGAAAGATGCGAATAAATAAGTAATTGATTGAGATTCAGTTTTTTGGTCATTATTGAGCACAAAACTTTCAGAGTATATCTCCAATAAACTTTAAATCCCAATTTAGATTTTATAACTTTTTAAATATATTATTATGAAAAAGATTTTATTTGTTTTTGGTTTACTATTTAGTTTTTATGGCTCAATAATGGGGCAACCGGGGGTAATAGGTGTTGAGAAAGCCGTATATGAAGAAAGAACTGTCGCTGATGAAGGTGATTGTATAAGTGTCAGTTTTAATTTAGGAAAGAACCTCATTGTGATTGGATGCGATGATTATAATTATAATTCTTGGAAAACTAATGTCGTTATTAGGAAAATTTGTGGTAGTGGATTTTTAGATGAATATGGATGCAGATTTGAAATAAGATACTTTATAAACAATGAATATATTGGTAAACAAACACTAAATAAGTCACCTAAATCAGAAATTACTAATGTATTACCAATAAAAATGAATGAATTAGCGGATATACTTGGAAAAGAATATAAAGAAAAAACTGCAGAGTTAGCTATTGAAATATGGGAAATGTGCTCTGTAAGAGGGGGAACATTTGAAACGAAGAAGCAAACTTTTACACAAACTTTGCAAGTAGTAAACTATGATTCTTCTCCTGAAAATCAGGAAAATAACAAATATATAGTTACTGAACTTGTTAAAAGTTATTCACAAAAACTTTGTGGTGATGAAATTTATACCTCAAGAGATGAAATTGATGATATTAAGATTTGTTGTTCAGGAGAAAGAACAATTACTTTAGATAATATTAAAACCGATGGAAATAATTTAGAATTGTCAGGAGGTATTGGAATTCCAACAAAATACGTGCTTAATTTATCTTTATCAGAAAAGCATTATAGAAT
>JALVAD010000532.1 GCA_027011385.1 Saprospiraceae bacterium
GTTTGTCAATATTTTATACTTAAAAATTAAAATTAATATGAAAATGAAAAAAATCAATTATTTACTTCCGGTTTTACTGTCGTTAGTTATTTTTAGTTTTGGATGTAAGACAAGTTCCAAAAGTGGTTTCAATATTAAAGGTACAGTAGAAGGAGCAAGAAACAAACCTGTATATTTTGAAAAAACAAGTTTCAATTCAGTTAATGAAACTATTAAGGAAGTAAAAGCTGAAAAAGGTATTTTTAATATCAACGTTGCACAAAATCCAGGTCCAGGGCTTTATAAAGTAAGGATAGGAAGAAATTCAGTATTATTAATTTTAGAAGGAAATGAAAACAATATTGATATAAGAGGTAAATATACTAAATTCAATAATAGCTATGCTGATGTTTCAGGTTCTAAATTGACAGAAAAATACAATAATATACTTAAGGATCTAAAGGAAAGAAAAATAGATATAATGAGTATTAAGGAGGAAGCAAAAAAATCAAATCCATTGCTAGGATCTATCTTGTTATTTTCTACTTTTGGAACAAAACCCAGTTTTGCCGATTTGCACGCTGCAGTAAGTAAAAAAATGAAAGAGCAATATCCTGACAATTATCTTACCAAAGAATATGAGGGAATTGTAAGTAATTTACAAAAATCTTACCAGAGAGAGCAGGCAAGGCAGAAGATAAAAGTTGGAGAGCCTGCTCCTGAAATTGCTATGCCGGGAGTTGATGGTAAAACACGAAAGTTGTCTGATCTCAAAGGCAAGATTGTATTGATTGACTTTTGGGCTAGCTGGTGTGGACCTTGTGTAAGATCCTTCCCTGAGTTAACAAAGATTTACAATAAATACAAAAACAAGGGATTTACTGTGTTTAGCGTGTCTTTGGATGGTATTGATCAAAGAACTGCACAAAGAAGATATCCTGACGCCGAAGCCTTAAAAAAAGCAAAAGAGAATTCTAAAACCAGATGGATTAATGCGATTAAAAAGCACGGTCTAGTATGGGAAAACCATGTAAGTGATCTTGATAAATGGGACTGTAAAGCTGCTGCACTTTACGGGGTAAGAAGTATTCCAAGAACGTTTTTAGTTGATAAAAATGGTATTATCGCTGCTGTTAATCCCAGATTCAATTTAGAAGAGGCAATCCAAAAAGTATTAGAAAAGGAATAAAGGTTTTTGAAAAAGAATTATTGGCTTGGAATTATTCCAAGCCTTTTTTTATTTAATTTTGTTTAAATGGATAATACAGATAAAATTTGGCTAAGAGTATCATTATTTTTTTTGGTAAGTACTGCACTTTTGGGTTTTACAATCAGATTGCTTCCATTACAAAGTATCATTCCTGATTCATATTATTTTGGTATTTTACAATCTCATTCTCACACAGGATTTTTGGGTTGGGTATATATGATTTTATATTTTCTTCTTCTGAAATATTTTGGAAGAGAAGAATTGCTTAAAGCAAAAAAAACTAATAGAATCCTATCAATTTTAGCTATTTTAATACTAGGAATGACAATTAGTTTTCCTACTACCGGATACGGTGTATTTTCTATATCCTTCTTGTCTTTATTTTTGATTTATTCCTATTATTCTCTATATTATC
>JALVAD010000533.1 GCA_027011385.1 Saprospiraceae bacterium
TAATAATGCTCCCTGACAAAATTTCCAAAGAATCCAAATGATTAAGGTTAGTAATATTTTTATTTCCTGAAATTTTTAAATCTGCTGCAATATATTTTAAATTGTCAAGTCCAGAAAAACTATTTAAAGCTGAAGTATTCAGAATTTCAAGATTGCCAGCTACCGATTTTAATTGGATTAGGCTATCTAAATTTGTAATAGTATTTGTCGAATCATCAATCACAATATTTCCTTCAACTGAATTGCAATCAATGTACAAACTAGGAAAATTGTCTATTTGAGATTGGCTTGTGAATCTTATGTCTTGGTTAATACAAGTGGTTGAACATTTAATACTAATTTCGTGTGGTGAATTGCAGCCTATACCATTATTTTGGATCTTGGTAGTGTGATTATCAATATCCAAGAAATCACAAATACTTGCTATAGAGCACTCAGATAAATATTTATTGTCTTCAATTATCAAATCGTCTGTGTACTTAGGATAAATGTTTTCATTGATTATAAATTGTTTTACTTTCTGAGTCATTCTTATTGTTCCTGGATCTATGTTTTTGATAGCTGATATATCTTTTAATTTTGTATTTTCTAAAATAATGGGACCATTAATAGATTTTAAGTTCTCCAAGCCTGAGAGAGATTGAGTTTTAGTATTACCGAGTAGCAATATTAAACCACCAATAGAATCTAAACTTTTGAAGCCGGAAAAATCATCTAAGGTTTGTTCGTAAACTATTAACGCCCCACCAATAGAAGAAAGCTTATCTAAACCTGTAGAACTTTTTACACTATAATAATTGTAGAATGAATTGCCAATAGTTTTTAAATTTTCGAGTCCTGTAAAATTATCAATATTGTTGAAAATAATTTTGAAATCACCTCCTATCTTACTTATTTTGGATAATCCTAAAAGATTATTAACATTATGGCGAATTTCTACATCTCCTATTATTTCAGTACACCATTTAAAATTTGTACCAAAATCATCCATTTGTTTTTGAGACGTAAATTTTATACCATTCTTGAAACAAGCACCTTCACAATGGTCATAAATATCATTTGTATCATTGCAACCTGTTTTGTTGTTAGCGATTGATGTACTAAAAGAACCTATGCTTATACCGGAACATATATTTATTATACTGCATTTTGATAGATTAGGATTATTCTTTATTGTAATATCGTTTGTAGAATCATCTGAGGATCTGATTGTATTATAATCAATATTCGATAATCCTGATATGTCCGAAAGTGATTTATTATTATACAGGTATATCTTGCCATTTATTTCTTTAATATTATATAATCCATTTAGATTTGTCAATTTGTCGTTATAAGTAATATCTATTTTGCCATTAATGAAAAGCAAAGAACCTAAATGATCTAAATTCAATAGATTTCCATTATCGGATAGCTTGAAATTTCCAAAAATGTAATGTAAGCTATCCAATCCTGACAAACTATTAAGTAAAGCTGTATTATTAATTTCTAGACTACCATTAATATACTTCAATTGAATAAGACTGTCTAAGTTGGTGATGTCATTTGACTTTATTACCAGATTCCCTTGCAAAGTTTTGCAACCGTGATGTGAAATGGGAAAACTGTCAATTTGTGTTTGTCTCGTAAACGTGATGCCTTGATCGGTACAAGAAGAACAGAAAGCATAAACTTCCTTTTCCGAATTGCATCCGTAAAGATTGTTTTGGATTTTTGAAGTGTGAGTGTCAATATTCAAAACACTGCAAATGCTTGCTACGGAGCAATCCAATAAACTTGAATTATTGTAAATTTCAATATCTTTATGATCAGTGTCATTAGAATGTATCGTTGTAGGGGCAATATTTTCAAGACCACTTAATGATTTTAAACTGGTATTGGCGTTAATTCTAATATAGCCATTAATGCTATCCAAATTGATTAAATTATTGATATTGGTTAGTGATTTATTCTCTCTAATTATTATGTTACCATTAATTTTCTCAATACTATCTAAGCCCTCTAAATCGATCAGATTTTGATTATTGTAGATTTCAAAATCACCATTAATTCTTTGTATGTTTTCCAATCCTTGAAAATTATCAAGATAGTTATTGTCATATAATAATACTCCTCCATTTATTTCGTGTAGGTTTTCAAGACCATCAAAGCTGTGTAATGGAGTACGCCTAAGTTCTAATCTGCCAATATGTTTTAATTTGGGTGCCCCTGTAAAGTTTATTATGTTAATATTGTCACGGATATAGATTTTTCCTTTTATTGTATCGAGGTTATCCAACCCTTCTAAGTTCTGTATTATATCATTATTTGTTATATTTAATGCTCCTATGTATTTGAGAGTATTTAGTCCTGTTAAATCTTCCAAGTTATGAGTAAGATGGAGATAAAGAACTCCTTTTATTTTCTGGATTTTATCCAAGGGAGTCAAATTTCTTACATCATTCTTTATGTACACATTCCCTTCTATCTCTACACAGTTTGGATATTTGATAGTAAAACTGTCTATTTCCTGTTGATTAGAAAACGAAATGCCTTCAGGTAAGCACGACTGAGAGATGGTCATGGTAATCACTGTAAAAAACAAGACAAGAGAGGAAACTATTTTTTTCATGGTAAATTGGTATTATATCAAAAACTTTTGTGAAAATAATGAAATTTCAGGTAAAAAAACAACAATTTGTATGAAAAAGTATTCTATTCTTTATGTTCCAGTATTTTGCAGATGTTTAATTAAATAAAACAAATATTTTTCTTCTATATTTCAATACGATATCCTTATTTATAAGATTATTTCGATATCAAATCTACTGTAATCCAAAGTAAAAAGATATCGTATATTGGTTCTTTGCCAAAAAGGTAATATTTCTTTCCGAATAGATTGATTGGTATCCCGATAAAATTCAGGAAATTCCAAGTTGATTTTGCTCCTTTGATATCTAAAGTTGCCATCGCTTTGGCATTCATAATTGTTGCTACGCTTCCAAATCCAAGTATAATCGGGCCTGAATCTATATCTTCAGAATTGTTGTCCCCTTGGTATTCTTTAATAAAAGAAATGCCGATTAATTTTTTTGTGAATAAGGGTTTATATCTATCAAAATATTCTTTGGCTTGTTTTTTATTTATGTTAGCTAGGAAATATGTTATTAAAGCTTGTGAAGAACCTCTGATTTCTGAGGGGTTATTGCCATAATGATTTATTAATTTTTTATCTGATTTTGATTTGATTCGTATTTTATCAAGCCATTGTTTCTTCAATTCTTGATTTTCTGCATCAAGTGAAGCAATACATACAATATTGTCTGCCGGCCAAATAGAATTTGAATATGATTCTAATAATTGAATGGAGCCTTTCTGAACTTCAATAATTTTATTTGAAAAATGACGGTACAGATTAATGAATGTCTTTTTTTTTGTACTTCTTTTGAAAATTTCACTTTCGATATACTTTTTCAATGTGAAATTTATCCAACCGGTATAGAAAGCGCCATATTCAAGAGGCAAATCTTTTGTATAATTGCTTTTTGCTTCTTTAGAGGTTGTTATGAGTATGGCATTTTCTATTTGGTTTATATCAGGGATTTCATATTTTTCAGAGTATTTAATCAATGATAAAGCAAAAATCAAATTTCCGAATAGTTCTCCTTCCGGATACCTTTCTTGTAGCTTTTTTCCTAAGCCTGTTTCGAATTTATTAATAAGATATGCAATTTGATTGGTTATACTTCTTCTTAGCAAAAAATCAGAATACGGTGTGGATAAATTAAATAAGGAAATAATTAAAATAATCGATATCAATATTTTAATTATTTTTTTCATTGCGCACTTATTACTGTCATTGCAATTTATTTGATGATTTTCTTTGCTATTGAATTTCCATTTTCAAATTTTATAATCAACAAATAAACCCCTCTGTTGATATCTGAAAAGTCAATTTTTGTAATACTTGATGATTTAATATTTTTAATGGTTTGTCCTTGCAAATTAATCAAGTTTAACTCATTAATTGTATGTTTTGAATCTATAAACAATATATCATTCACAGGATTCGGATAAATCGTAACATCTTTACTTTTACTTTCAGCCTCATTATTACCTAATATAGCGGTGTATTCAATGACAAAATACAATTTATCGGAAACTTTAAGGTCATTCCATTGCCCTGCTGACCCAAGGCTTCCTGAATTAATAGGCCACTGTGTAAGAGCAATTGATAATCCGTCTTGATTACCTGCATTGTCCGGCTCTTTGCCCCAATTTGTATATAATCCTCCTACGGTTGTTCCGTTGATACCTCCACTCCAAAATTGAGTATTTGTTCCATCATTCCAAATCCAAGAACCCTCAGAAGCTATATCATTTCCACCAATCCAAACATATGATGCACCACCTCCATTAGATGCGATTGTATTTGCCAAAACAATTCCTGCATTATTTTGGAGTTCATTGAATAACGCTGCTTGTTCTACAGAGTCATTTATTCTTGCTAAAGTACCACCTTGATGTACAGCGCAATAGGCTGCATTCGCCCAAGTCTTTTTTTCTTTAACAATTTGATAAGTCCTATTGTCATATGTGAAACTGTAAACATTTGCCAAATCCACACATTGTGAATTACCATTTATTTCTACAGAAAAATCCATATCATAATTTAGAAATGTTCTTCCACAAGTTTCCACTCCGTCATTTGAAGTGCATCTAAGCACTCCATATACATTATCAATATTACTAAAATCAATTCTCCATGTAGTATTATTATTTGATACAATATCAAAATAGTAAGTATGTTCAGAATCAAGATATAGTCCTTCATCTGCTAAATTTACAATATTATTGCCTATTTCAATAGAGCTTAGTGTTTGAGTAGCGAGAATATCACCACTACAATCAGCACTATTGTATAATGTGAATGTTGCAGGAGTATTATGCGCTGAAATTGCTTCAAATGTTATTGCAGAAAGCATTCCTGAGCAGTCTGTAGTAAATGATTGCCCCCAAGATCTTCTTTCAAAAGAATCGTGATTTCCCAATGAAGTTAAAGTACAATTCTCTTGAGGATTTTGTCCTGAAACAAGTAATTGGTATGAATTAAATAAGTCTTCTCCATGGCTAATTAAGCCTTGGGGGGTCAAATGTGTTATATCAGCTTTTTGGTAGCCGTACATAGATGTGAATTTAATATTAGCATCATTTAGTGCTATTCTTTGATGAGCGTTTAATATTTGATGTCGTTCGTGATCTGGTATATTAAAGAATTGTTCATCTACTCCTAAAATGATTGGTAGCTTTGTATTTTTAACTACATTCGTTCTTATATCATTGATAAGCATTGATAAATTATTGAAATATGCATTAGCTGAAGCATTGCTATTAGAGTCAGATTCACCCTGTATCCAAATAAAACCCCTAATATTTACAGTATGCCCTTGATTTTCTAGTGTGGTAATGGCTTTTTTTAATTTTGTAACCATACTGTCATATAACCCACCTTTTCCCGGATTTAACCAATGTTGAAATATACTTGTGGCTCCTTGGGTATATTTAAAAATTGCAGGGTTGTAACCTGCTTGTTTTAGTTTTCGGCTAAAAGTCACTTCAGGACCAAAATGTCCGGTAGGGAAGAAGCCTGTTTGAGCTTGCATAGTCACCCATCCACCGGAATTGCTTCCATTCGCAACAGTCCAATCAAATCGTATATTGTTGTCAAGATTATTTGCATCAACCGGATAACCTGAAGCGTCTCCTTTTCTTCCCTGTGCATTTGATTGCCCTGCCCAAATAAATAAATCAATTGGTGTTTGTGCAGATAATGATATGCTAAGATTAATAAATATAATACAGATTAAGGCTTTCATGTTTTTAAGTTTTAGTTATTATACAACCAAAGGAATATGTTTAATATTGCCGTTATTTAGTTAAATATTTTTGTTTAATTGCTTTCAACTGCTTTCAACTTCCTATCTTTTTCATTTTGTGGAATATATTGAATTTAAAGAAAATATTCAGATATTTAATAG
>JALVAD010000534.1 GCA_027011385.1 Saprospiraceae bacterium
TTATCATGCAATAAAGGAGCTCTGTTTTTGGTTGTAAAAACTGTATGTATCCAGACTCTTACCCAACTCATTTTTTATGTTTTTCTTAGTTATTATATGTGGCTAAAGCCACTTTTTTAATTCTCTTGGTTAAAACCAACGGTAATGGTTAAAACCGGTAAACCTGATTAAACTGACACTAGACCGACATTTTGTGCAAAATACTATTATTTGGCAATTATCGCAACTTTTTATACCAAATTAACTTTTACTCATTTATTTCCATCTCCGTTTTCACCGAATACAGGCAAATCTTTTAATCTGTACAAAACCATTTGACTGTACTTTTAATAAGTACACCCCTTTCTGAAAACTATGTGTTGGTATCTTAATAGAATGGGAGTCCACATAGTCGTTTTGGAATAAAATTTGCCCGAATTCATTAAACACAGCACACCCACCTTATTGCATTCGATTTGGATACCGTCAATACTACCACCGGATTTTGAACCATGGCGTTCGGTATTATAACCGCCATCAAAATAAGGTTCGCTATTTAAAGGAAAAGGTTGTGTATGACTAGGTACAGCAGGGTAACTTTCCTGTTCATACAATTCACCAAAACTATCTTCCCCCCGGAGAAGGATCGATAAAGTATAATCATTCAGATTATCATTGACTAGGTTTCTTATACTAGCATCATTAACATATTTAGCTTGATTGAGGGAGGTATTCGATTGTTGCAATTCGGATTTTGAGATTCGATATCCCAATTCCAATCGTTGATTCTGATGACCGTGACCGTGTAAATCGAGATATAATCCTTTCCCATATTTTGCGGTAATTGTATCTTTAGCCGCCTGAATAAAATTATGAAAATCATGCCAGGCTTTTTTTGCCAAAACATTGCCATTCGCAGCATCCCAAATATCTCTGTTTGCATCCATCTTTGTCCGTTTCAACCGATTAATAATGATGTGTGGATAACATCCAAATAAGTCAAAAATCGCTTCATTCATCTGCCGAATCAAATCCTCCGTAAAGGCATCCGTAACATACACACATCCGTAACAATCCCGGTCAGGAATCTGCACAGGCGTTAAACTGCCTCCATGTGGAGCTGAAATGACAGTAGGTAGATTACCGGCTTTGTATTCGATATAATCATTATCACCAAAATAGGTTTCGCCTGCAGTATAAGTTTGGCTGAAGACTGATATGTATAAAATAAAAGTAAATGAGGCGAGTAAAAGTATTCTTTTCATATGTTTAAATCATATTTATTCGCCCCAAATTTTAGCAATACGGTCTTTTATCTTTTGCTCAAAAATACTAATAAGCTTTTTATTGGCATTGACTAGTTTTTGCTCATTTTCGATTCTGGAAACGATTTGTTTTTGGAGTTCAATATTGGGTATTGGAACTAGTAATGTTTTAAGCGTTTTAAGAACAATTCTTCTGATAGCAACACCTGTTTTTTGATTTATTGCCTTATTTATAAACCAATCTGTTGACATTAAATGAAATAAATAATTTGGTACTGTTTTATCCAAATCAGGACTAACAATCGCTAATGAAGAAAGAACTACAAATTCTCTTTCGAAATTTATTAATGCAGTTTTCCCAACGGTACCATCTTTTGAAAAGAGAATATCATTTAAATGAGGTTGGCAACCATTTTTTACAAGTTCTAAAAAATCTTTTTGAATAATTTTTTTACACCCATCAAAATCTATTATTCCATCTGTCAAATCTTTAACTGTTACGTAAGGATATCCTTGATCTGTTGTTTTTGGCGAAAAATGTGAACCATCCGTTATTTTTATGCATATTTCCCCCAACTCCACCATTTCCCAATCCGGATCAATATCAATTTGTGGTTTGTAGTTTTCTACTACCATTTTGGCTCCATCTATTATTTTTTGGTAGCCTTCTATTTCGGCTACTATTTCTTCTTGAATGGAAAGTGGGGGTAGTGGGATTTGAACTTTCTTAACGAGATTAATATTTAAATTTTTAACAACTCCTCCAGTCGCAGATTTCGAAAATTGGTCTTTCACAAATTGTGATGAAAGAATAATAAAGATATAATCATGCAACAAATTTTGTTTTTTTTGTTTAAATACGAGCCATCCATCATGTATTGCTCCAGTAATATTCACTATATAAGGTCGTCCATAACTCATAGAATTAGATAGGATAAAATCACCTGGCTCAACTAAACGAGACTTTTTTAATCCTTCTGGTTTTATTTTCTGCTTTGTTGAATTGATATATTTATCACCAACTTTGGTGTCTCCAATTTTAATCCAGTTTATTCCATTCTCATTTTCTGTAATATAGTCGTTAATTGGTCTAGGTGAACCACCTCTTTTTATATCAAATAAATCTTGTAATTCAAATAAGTCATAATCTGTTTTGCCAACAATTAATACTTTATACCTTTCCCCACTCAAATTATAATCACCATCCTCTCCAATCTTAGTTTTTTCAATTGCATGAGCAAACTCATATTTAGCCACTAATGCACTAATATCTTCATTTTTTATTCGTGCATTCGTGGCTTTTTTATACTCTCTAAGTAATTCAACAGCATCTCCCAATTGCCCACCTTTAACTTTATTTCTTTGTGCTCCTAAATTATAACCATCATTATCAATTTTTACAAAGAGTATTTTATCTGTTTTTTTTGCAATGGCTTTATCCATCAGAAGAATAGATGTCTTTACACCTGAATATGGGTTAAAAACTCCTGCCGGCAAGCTTACCACTGAATAGAGATAATCATCTACCAGCATTTTGCGTAGTTGTTTGTAGGCTTTACCACTTTGAAAAATGACACCTTCCGGTACGATAATACCTGCTCTACCATTTGGGTTTAAATGTTCGGCTATATAATCTACAAACAATACTTCTGAGCGGTTAGATGTAACTGTGAATTTTTTATGTGGTCGTATTCCACCTTTCGGACTCATAAATGGTGGATTGGCAAGTACTATATCAAAATTATCATTCCATCTATCTTCACTGGTTAAGGTATCGTATTCAAAAATATGTGGTTCAGAGAATCCATGTAAATACAAATTCACCAAACTCAAACGTACCATATCTGGCGAAATATCGTAACCAATAAAATTCTTAATGAGCCGTTTTCGTTCATCCGGTGTTAATCCTTTTTTATTTTTTGTTTTTATGTGTTTAAAGGCAGAAATTAAAAACCCTGCTGTTCCACAAGCCGGGTCAAGTATGGTATCTGTTTTGTTTGGGTCAACTGCTTTTACTAAAAAGTCGATAATATGCCTTGGGGTTCTAAACTGACCTGCATCTCCTTGACTTCCCATTACAGAGAGCAAATACTCAAAAGCATCTCCTAATTTCTCACTATGTGTATATTCAAATTCGCCTATGGTTTTTAGGAATAACTTTAGTGTTTCAGGGTCACGATAGGGCAAATAGGCATTCTTGAAAATATCCCTAAAAAGTTGTGGGATATTAGGATTCTTTTCCATGCTTTCAATGGCTTCTGAATACAATTTTAGCATTTCAGAAGCAGTTACTTTGGCATTAAAAAGATTGTCCCAACTGTATTTTTCATAATCACCGGAAAAGAATTTGGCTTCTCCTCCCAAATCAATGGATTCTTTGTCCATATCATCCATAAATTTGTAAATCAAGGCTATGGTGATTTGTTCTATTTGTGATTTTGGGTCTGGCAATTTACCTACCAATATATCTCTACAGTCATCTATTCTTTTTCTTGTGATATTGTCTAACATAGTTGGGTTTTAAGCTACAAACTGCTCTAATTTTATATAATCTTTTATGTACTGTGGTACAATTTTTCTGTATTTTGGTGCTACCTTTTTAAAGGTTTCAATTGGCAATGTCGGATTGGTTTGTAAGGCATGAAAATCTTTCGCTTCTAATATTTTTCGTACATCTTGATCAACTACGTATGCTTTAAAAAAGTATTTTAATGCTCTTACATTTATATCTTCTTCCGGTGGATAAATAGAAATAAATTTATCAAATTCCTCTTCTAATAATTCATTCTTAGATTTGAATTTTGGTATTATTCCAAATATCTTTTCTACTACTTCAAGTATTCCTCCGGTTTATCGAATATCTCATTTTGAATATGGTTGACAACATGTTCCCAATTACCCAATTCTACATGTTTTTTTATAATGTCATCCATTACAATTCTATCTTCAAATTTTTGAAAAAGCATTCGGTCTATCTTCATTCCGTCATAACCAATCGTTTCTTCCCTTACCATCAATAATGGATCTGGTCGATAACTGGTGTATTTGTCAATATCAATTCCTTCTTCGCCACCTTCTCCTCCTTTGCGTCTTGGTTTTGGTATTTTTAATTTTTCATCATAATCAAATTCTTCTTCAAAATATTCGCAGTTGGCGAAAAAATCAAAGAGTTTGTAATATTCTTTTTCGTATTGTATGGTTTCTTCTTCTCCAAATTCGTTTTTGTGCTTGTATTCAAATGTATGTTTTCTTGTACCCCTTCCTTTTATCTGTACAAAATCAGCAGGACTAAAAATTGGTCTAATCATACATAAATTCAACAAATCAGGACAATCGTAACCAGTAGTCATCATTCCTACCGTTACACAAATTCGTGTTTTACTTGACTTGTAACCTTCCAGCCAATTTGTTTTCCCGTTTAGGTTATTATTGGTGAAATTGATTGTCATTTGCTGTGCATCTTCAACTTGTGAAGTTACTTGAACCGCAAAGTCAGAATTGTATTTATTTGGATATAATTCTTCTGCGAATTCGTTTAATATTTCGGCCAATTTTCTCGCATGGTTTTGACTTACTGCAAACACCAATGTCTTACCAATTTCATTAGTAATTGGGTCTCGCGTTGCATTTTCTAAAAATGTTTTACAAAAAACGCGATTTGTCTTTTCAGAGAAAAATCTCTTTTCAAAATCACGAGAAACAAAAGTCTCTGTTTCTTCTCCTTCATCATTAGCTATAGTTACAGAATACCCTTCATCAGACAATAGTTGGGTTGTAATCTCTGTACGAGCATCTAAGACTTTAGGGTTGATAAGGAAGCCATCTTTTACACCATCAATTAATGAGTATCGATAAGTTGGTTCGCCCCCTTCACAACCAAAAGTTGCATAAGTATCTCTCAACATTCTACGCTCTATTTCTCTTGGGTCATTTTCTTTTACATTATCGATATTTACACCTTTCAAATAATCTTTTGGTGTAGCAGTTAGACCCAATTTATAACCGTGAAAGTATTCAAATACTGCTCTTGAATTTCCGGAAATTGACCTATGGGATTCATCAGAGATTATTAAATCAAAATCAGTTGGTGTAAATAACCGGTTGTATTTATTGTCAAAGGTTAATGATTGAACCGTTGTTACTACGATATCTGCTTTTCGCCAATCACTTTTATGTTCTTTATATATGAAAGTTGTATAATCAGGTTTAAGATATTTTGTAAATGCTTTCCAAGCTTGGTCTTCCAATTCTAATCTATCTACTAAAAACAGAACACGTCTTGCATTTTCAGTTCTTAAAAACAATCGAATGACAGCAGCGGAAGTAAGGGTTTTTCCTGTTCCTGTTGCCATTTCGTACAAAAACCTATTTTTCCCTTTACTAACAGCTTCTTGTAATTTGTGAATAGCTGTTTTTTGATAATGTCTTAAAAAACGCAAACCATTATTCCAAATAAAGTCTTTGCTATCTTTTATATTACCATTCCATCCTGGTCTTTCTGAATAATCAGGCATTTGAACGATAGCGATATAATCATCTTCTACCGGCTCGGTTGCTAAAGCATTTCTATCAGGATTCCAATTTTTAATTGCACCTATTTCAATTGGTGAAGGAAATTTAAAAATAGGTTTTGGATTTCCTTTTTTCAAGTCCCATAGGTAATGTACAATTCCGTTTGATAAAATGATAAATTGCGCATCTACTGATTTGGCGTATTTTCTTGCTTGTTCTTTTGCTACTAAAG
>JALVAD010000535.1 GCA_027011385.1 Saprospiraceae bacterium
CGTGACCTCTACCTCCTTTGCCTTTTCCTCCTTTTCTCTTTCCCTTGCATTTTCTCATAAGTTTGATTAAATCTTCCTTATTATTTATTGTAATCACTTTACCATTTTTGGTTTCTACATCAAAAGGTATTGCAATATGTGGTCTTTTATGTGAATCAGGATTATTTTGTTTCCATTCCATAAGTATATTTCTTATTTCTTCCTTACTATTTACTTCTTGGCTTGTACCGTCAGGAAATAAGATTGTTACAGGATATACTAAATTGAAACATCTTCCAAAATGAGGCTTGTGCTTTGGTCTTTTATGACACTTTTTCAATATTTCTAAGAGTTCTCCTTTATTATTAATAGTTACAACAGTACCATCTCTCAGCTCTACATCAATAGGAAAAACAAAATCGGGTCTTCCTGGTACGCCGGGATTGTTTTGTCTCCATTCTTGTATAGCTGTTATTAGTTCCTCCTTGTCATTGACCAATTGCGTAGTGCTATCGGGAAACATAATTGAAAATGGTAATACCGGTTTAAAACATCTATTAGGTTTATCACCATTTGGTCTATCACCCCTACAATTTTTCAAGAAATCAGCTAAATCTTCTTTTGACTCAAATACTTTTGTGCTATCATCCGGTAAGGTTACGGTTATCGGAAACTGGAATTCAGGTCTCTCGTGTACACCCGGATTTGCTTGTCTCCATTCTCTTAAAGCTGTTCCCATTTCCTCTCTACTACTAAACTCTTTTATTTCACCACCGGGAAAAACCATAGAAATAGGGAATGCAAAGGTAAAGCATCTCTTTCGATCGGTTGGAAACATTCCTTCGGGGTCTAAATCACCCGGTTCATCAGTAGTAAAATCAGCAATATCTGCGGTAAATTCACCTAAATCAATATCATCAGATAAATTTCTATCGTTGATTTGATCATTTACAAGGGAATTATCTTTATCACAAGACATTATTCCGGTAAAAAGGGCTAACAACAAAATAATTTTGAAACTAAAAACTTTCTTTATCATAATTTTAATTTTTTTTATGAAGCAAGAAATGCTTCCAAATGAATTAATATCTGTTTACACCCTAAAGAGACAAGAAATGTGTTTTTGTACTCAAATTTTAGAAAAAAATCTTTTTTTCCTGCCAAGAACACTATGGTTACCCAATGTACCGCAATATAATTGTCAAACAATTTTATTAGATTTTCACAAAAATCCCGCGAAATTATACAAAAACTTGCCTGAATTCCTATCTTTACGTATTATTTAGTAAATAGTGTCTGCAAGAAAATATATCAAATTATTAAATACTGAAATTATGACAACAATCACAATTAAAAATGGCTTTAAAAATAATACAAAGACACAATTTGAGACAGTTCAAGAATTATTTATTTTTTTACGAAATGAACTTACTCCCTTGAAACTTTATCAAATAGACGAAGAAGCACTTTCAGAGGAATCAATGGAGAAAATCAAAAAATCCATTAATAATCCTAACCGAAAACTTACAGATTTTCAAGGATGAAGGTATTGGAAGAAGATGGCATAATTTCTTATCTACAGAAACGAAATCTAGTAAAATCATATCTCAAAGCGAAAAAGTATATGGTGGCGGAATTTTATGAATTAGTTGATTTAAGAAAAAGAAAACCAAAAAGTGCCAATGTCTCCTACTTCAAAATCAATAAAAAATACCGGGCAATTGGATATATCGAAAACGATACTTTTATAGTAACTGAAATCTCCGACCACCAATAATTTCACAAAATACCGCGAATCAATCAAAAACTCCGAATTAAACAATAAAACTATACCCCAAATTAATAATAATCCACCAACTAAATTTGCCGTTTGGATTAATTTGAGGCTAAAAATTAAATATTGATTTGGATAATTCTGTTCTACTTTTTTGATAATTTCGAAACTGTAGTTATTTCTTGAGCTGAGAACAAACTCCAAAATTAATTTGGAGGAATGATTTTGCATACTTTTGAGAAACCTCGAAAAAACTTTGAAAAATAAATCAGCAAAAATAGTCAAACAACTAATTCAATTTTATGCTATCTTTGTATCGTGAAAGATAATACACATAATGAATATGCAAAGAGGATAATAAAAGTTTTGAACTTTATACAAAAGCATTTGGACGAAAGATTTGAATTAGAACAATTAGCTGGTATTGCGCATTTTTCTCCATTTCATTTTCATAGGATTTTTAGGGCTTTTACCGGTGAAAGTATAGCAAAATACATAAGAAGACTAAAACTGGAAAGAGCTGCCGGTAGCCTTAAATATTCTGATAAACTTATAAGTTTAATTTCATTGGAGGCTGGATATGAGAATACGGAATCTTTCTCTAGGGTTTTTAAAAGTCAGTTTAATAAAACGCCACAAGAGTTTAGAAAAATGAGCAAAAATGAATTGGAAAAATCCTTAAATCCTAGCTTAAATATGGAAAAGAATAATATTTTTGATGTGAAAATTATCGAAAATGTTCCTAAAAAAACATTGATTTGTATGAGACATACCGGAAGATATTTTGATGTAGGTTCAACGTGGAACAAATTAATAGAATGGGTTAATAACAATAATTTCAATATTAAAAGTACCTTAGGTATTTCTTATGATAATCCAAAAATCACCGAAGAGGAAAAAATAAGATATGATGCTTGCGTTGAACTCGACAAAAGTATTATACCTGGCGAAGGAATGCATAAAATACAAATAAAAGGAGGTAGGTATGCAGTGGCCACAATTCGTGGAAGTTATGATAATCTCAATGCAGCATATGATTATTTTTATGTAAAATTGTTATCAGAAAATAGTTTAAAATTGAGAAATCAAAATTGTTTTGAAGTATATAAAAGGATGTCTCCTGATTATTCACCTGATGATTATATTACAGAAATATTTTTTCCTATAAAGTAAAAAAATAATGAAAAACACAAGTAATTTATTTTTAAAAGAAAACCCAAAACTAAATGACTTCCAACAATATGTAAAATTAATGGAAATAGAGAGAGGTTTTTCCCATCAAAACACCTTACAAAAGGCATTGATGTTGGGCGAGGAGCTTGGTGAATTATTTAAAGCAATTAGAAAAGAAGAGAATATTAAAATTGATAATAACTCTAAGATTTCTGCAATAGATGAAGAATTGGCTGATATTTTTATTTTTGTTTGTGCAATTGCAAATAGATATGATATTGATCTCGAGAAAGCATTTAGAAATAAGGAAGAAATTAATAAAAAAAGAACGTGGAAAAATAAATAATTGATGGATAAAATAATTAGACTTAATAAGGAGAATATTTCTGATGAACATATCTGTTGTGCTATTTCAGACAAAAAATGTCTTGAGGGATACAATGCTAAAAAGGATTGGTTAAGAACTGAATTTAATAGTGGTTATACTTTTCAAAAATTAAATGTCAGAGGAAAAGTTTTTATTGAGTATGTACCTATTGAAAACTCTTGGCTTCCATTGGAAGGCAAAAACTTTATGGTTATCAATTGCTTTTGGGTGTCCGGACAATACAAAAAACACGGAAACGGAAAAAAATTATTGCAAAAGGTTTTGGATGATGCAATATCAAAAGGAATGGATGGGGTAATAGCTATTTCCAGCGATAAAAAGCGTCCATTTATGACAGACCCCAGATTTTTAAAGTATCAAGGGTTTGAAGTAATAGATGAAGCGCCGCCATTTTTTAGGTTGATGGGAATCAGGGTAAATCCCGATGCAGAGTTTCCAAAGATATTGGAAACAGCTAAATCCGGTACTAGTCCCGACAAAAAAGGAATTACGGTTTATTATTCCAATACCTGCCCTTTTACAGATTACTACATAAATGTCGTCACAAAAAACTACGCAAAAGAGAATAATATTCCTATTGTGATTCATCATTTGAAAAACAAAAATGACGGAAGGAAAATGCCAATACCTTGGGTAATAAATAGTATCTTTTACAAAGGGGAATTAATTACTCTTGAGATGAAAGCAAATAAACATTTGGATAAATTGATATAATCAAAGAATTACATATGAAAAAAATAGATTTTAAAAAGGAATATAAGGAATTATATAGACCATCTGCTAAAAAAGAAAGCATAGTAAATGTTCCAAAAATGAACTACTTAATGGTAGATGGACAAGGAGATCCAAATAATTCCATCGAATTTGAAAATGCCCTCGAAAGTCTTTACGGATTGTCATATACCCTAAAGTTTATGTTTAAAAATAAAGAAAAACCAGAGGGATATTTTGAATATGTAGTTCCACCTCTCGAGGGTTTATGGTGGGCAAAAGAGGGTGCAGCAAAAGATTTGCTAATGCTCCAACAGAACAAAGAAGATTGGAGGTGGACGTTGATGATTATGATACCGGATTTTTATACTCCCGAAATGATAAAAGAAGCAAAAGAAATATTAAAAAACAAAAAGAATCCTGAATCATTGAACAAATTATACGTACAATCTTTGGAAGAAGGTTTGTGTGTTCAGATTATGTATATTGGCTCATATAGCGATGAAATGCCAACAATAGAAAAGATGCACAAATTCGCAGCTGACAACGGATACAAACTCCGGGACAAACACCACGAAATTTACTTAAACGATCCAAGAAAAACTGTACCAGAGAAGTTGAAAACAGTACTTAGACATCCGGTAACGAAAGTTTAAGAGGAGTTGTTCATAATGTGTTGATTATGCTGGTATCGCCAAGAGGTCGGAGACGCTTTGGCTCGGGGCAGTGAGAGAGGTTGAGTCAAAGAGAAAAGAGCAGATGAATGAAGAACACCGATTACCGAACACTGATTTTTGAAGTGAATATATGTATTTTTGCCAAGAGGATAAAGATGCTTTGGCTAAGGGATGGTTAGTATATTTAGTCAAGAGGGGAAACTATTTGAGTTGAAGGTCTTTGACCTCTCAACGATGTACTACGCAGGATGGTCTTACTAGAAAAAAAAGCACTAAGTGTGAAGATATTGATAAATCTTTAGCCAGCTACATTATTTTTCACTAAAAGCAGTTGCCAATATTGAGACAAAGGTTTTTAACCTCTTTTCGAATAAAAGGAAAATCTAAACAGATTTCTAAGAAAGTGAAAGAAAAATAATATTGCTACGTAATAGTACTTGAAATATATTATTAATTATTAAAAATTTAGAGATGAAAAAAGGAATTTGGTTTTTTGGAATGGTATTTTTTGCATTATTATCCATAACTACAATTAGTTCTTGTGATAAGGATGATGATGATGACCCAATTGAAAACAATTGCGACCTAAATACAGAACAAGAAGAAGGTTTATTGTATATGAGGGAAGAAGAGAAGCTGGCTCGAGATGTATATAACCATTTGTATGGTAAATGGAATCTAAATGTATTTAAAAATATTGCAAAATCAGAGCAAGAACACATGGATGCACTTTTAGCTGAGGTGGATGTATGTAAATTTGATGACTCTGTATTGCCCGAGGACGGTAAATTTAATAATTCTCATATTCAGGAGTTGTATGATGCATTGATTGCCAAGGGAGATATATCTTTGAAAGACGCTTTGGAAGTTGGAGCCACAATTGAAGATGTTGATATTTTTGACCTCGATAATTTTTCTACAAAAACAGAAAATGAAACCCTACTTGGTATTTACAGCAAACTGACTTGTGGTTCAAGAAATCATATGAGAGCTTTTATAAGACAATTAGAAAATATAGGTATAACTTATACTCCTCAGTTTATCGGTCAAGAACAATTTGATAGTATTTTAGATGGAGATCACGAACAATGTGGTCATTAAAAAAATAGTATTTTAAAAGATAATTTTTGAGGGGTGTCAAGTGCACCGCTCAAGAAATATCTATATATATACTTTTCATTTATACTTCGTTTTAATCCTTTTAATTGATTATACCTAACAATAATATGGTCAAGTTATAAAGTGCGTGAAGTATGAAAATCGGGAAAATGCTCTCCAGTTC
>JALVAD010000536.1 GCA_027011385.1 Saprospiraceae bacterium
TCTTTTTTTTATGCAACATTATAAATTCTACTTAATTCTCGTTTTATTTCTCTGAAATCTATTGTAAAATCAAGATTTTCAGATAAACCTGTATTGATAACAAATATCAATGATTCTTTTCTGTAAATGAATTCTCCTTTACGCAATGAATTTTCAACACTATCAGTTTTTGCAAGTAAACAAACTAATTGATAATCTTTGTCTATTTGTTGGGTTTTATTATTTGGATGTGCTTTTGTATAATGTTGAGTTGGTGTTAGTTTTATTAAATTTTCTAAATAATGAGCAATAATTGGAAATTCTGCTTTTGGGAAAATGTGATGAACTTGTGTTGCTGTTCCATTTGCCCATTGGTCTTTAACTTCACTTGTTGAATACATTTTTCTAATCATATTCATTGCTTTCTGAACTTGATAATCAGAATAAGCTTCATTCTGTTCAATCATTAATGTTTCGTGTTCAGAAATAGCTTCATTTCTCGAAATATTCTTATTCTTATCAATATCTCTCCAATTAGGTCTGTTATACATCAAATCAGTATAATATATTTGACGTTTTGATAAGCGACCTTTTATAGTTCCTTCAATATTATTTTCACACGAATAGATATTCAGAATTTTGGGGAATATACGATTTACTTCTGTTGTTCCGTTAATTGCAGTATTTCCAATAATAAATCGTTGAAAACGAGTTTTTAAATCTTGGAAATCTGCATTAGAAATATCTCCTGATACACATTTGTTTTTGAAATCTTCAAAGAACCGTAAAATATTACTGTCAGATAATACTTTAATTAAATAATGATACAGAAAAATATAAGCATTTCTCTCTTTCATACCAATAAATTCAAGTAACTGCTTATTCTCAATTTTATACATATTCTTATTGCCATTTTTTCGTAAAGATAAAACTCCGGCATAAGCTAAGGTTCTTAATGGTTGAGAAGTAAACTTATCATACTCTTGTCTTGTTGTTTCATTTTGAGCATCAGGTTTATTGAAAATACCTTTTACATTTGTATTGAAATATTCATCATTCCAAATATCATCTTTTGTAAATTCAATATCTCTATCTGCAACAAAGTTTGAGACACAATCTGCGATAATACATAAAACATCAGGCGTAACTTTTTGGTCCATAAACCGAGCATCTCGGCTTTTCCTTACATCAAAATCAAATTTATTTAAATGTTCATTAATTATTTCTATCATACTTCTTGTTCTTTTAATAAACCAAAGAAAAACACAGAGTTATTATCAATATTTAAAGAACGTGTTCCGTGATTTCTTGCAATTCGGTAATATGTTTCAAATTCTTTTGTGCTATAAAATTCTAAATATTTTTCGGTAGGTAATCTACTACCATTTTTAAGAGTTAATAATGCCACAGAACCATCTGCAATGGTATTTTTAGGCAGGAATGATGCTCTTGGATAATATGTTAGATTAGGAATCATTACCACATCGTTTTTATTTAAAAATTTCGCAACTGCAAATTCTTCTAAATCATCTACATATTTATCGTAATCGGTTAAATCTTTTATTTCATTATTACCGATATTTCGAGCTTTTAGAACTCTAATTTTCCCATTG
>JALVAD010000537.1 GCA_027011385.1 Saprospiraceae bacterium
CTCGTAAAGAGAAGGGAGAAGTGGAAGTGCTTAATCAGTAATTTAAACTACATTTAATATCTTATTATAAACAATTTGAAATATTCTAAATGATAAAATCGGTGCTATTGCGGTTTACCCCGTGAAATCAACGAAGTATTTTACTTGGGGTGCAACTTCCTGCCTTGTAAGGGAGGATTGAGGTGGGTTCTAAATGAATAAAAAACAAAATATTCCAATAATTTGGTCAGACTTTTTTTTAAACTAAACTAAAAAACATAATTATGAAAACAAAATCAATTCTTTTTCTAGCTTTATTTGCACTTGCTTTTTTGACAGTAAGTTGTAATAAAGACAATGATGATGACAATCCGCTTACGGCAGATACTTATATGAAAGCAAAAGTAAACGAAACTAATTTTGAAGCTAAAAAAGCGGTTGCGGGTTATTCAAGCACACAAAAAACTCTAACAATAGTTGGATTGGACGAAGATGGTCAAAATGCACTAGAATTCCAAATTACAAATTATACAGGCATAGGAAAATATGATATTGATGAAAATATTGTGCTTCAATGGCAGCATGATGCTTATATTAATTCTGGGGGAAAAGCCGGATATATAAATATCAGCTCAGACAATGGAACTATATATAAAGGTACATTTGAGTGTCACTTGGTAAATGTCCTTGATTTTAATGTCAAACTAGATATAACTAATGGGGAATTTAGGGCTAGTACACGTTAAGCCGTAAATATTAGCAACTCTGAAATATGAACAAAAAAAAGGAGCTAATAACAATCAGCTCCTTTTTTCTTTTTGAAATAGTTAAGTTATTTTACTTTGTCAACTATTGCTTTGAAAGTTTCTGGTTGATTCATTGCCATATCAGCCAAAACTTTTCTGTTTAAATCAATATTATTTTCCTTTAAAGCATGCATGAATTTGCTATATGACAATCCATTTAATCTTGCTGCAGCATTTATTCTTGCAATCCAAAGTCTTCTAAAAGCCCTTTTCTTAGCTTTACGGTCTCTATATGCATAACTCCATGCTTTTTCTACTGCATTTTTTGCAACAGTATAGACATTCTTTCTCGCACCAAAATATCCTTTTGCTGCTTTAAAAATTTTCTTTTTTCTTCTTCTAGACGCTACTGCGTTTACCGATCTAGGCATAATTAATAATTTTTAAAAATATAGGGATTCTTATGAATTCTTTATTTTCCTATACTTTTGGTTAATAAATAATTTAATCTTATTGTCCTCTTTAAGACAACGAATAATCCGGATTTAAATTCCTAATAGAGCTCTTACTCTTTTAAGGTTTGATTTGTCAAGAATACTAGCTTGTCTAAGATTTCTCTTTGACTTTTTAGACTTTTTTCTCATCAAGTGAGAAGCGTTTGAACTAAAATGCTTTATCTTGCCTGTTCCGGTTACTTTAAATCTCTTTTTTGCACCTGAGTGCGTTTTCATTTTAGGCATAATTATACTAATTTTTTTAATAGTGCGCAAAGATAGGTCGATTAATCAGAATACCAAAATATTTTGCAATAAAAATTCACTAAGAAAATTTTGTTAACAAATTCATAATAATACAATTTATGAT
>JALVAD010000538.1 GCA_027011385.1 Saprospiraceae bacterium
GCTAAATAATGTTACATTTGTCATTGGAGAAGTTGTTTTTTTGTTCAAACTCAAAGATAATTTGAGATATAAAATTACTTCTCCTTTTTTTTAACTTTTTTTTAATTATTTAGGACGCTATTGGTTTCAAATCATAAAATATACGGACTATGAGTTCATTATTATCAAATTTTATTAATTGGCAGTTGCTAATTCTTGGCTCTGACGCAACATACAACCTATTATATCCGACAAATCCCAATTTTAAAGGTTCATTGTTTTTATCCGGTATTGATATAGGGGTAGCTGAAATCTTTCCGGAGACAATAGGATATACGACATAGTTCGAGACGTTTACGCTTTTTACGTCCTGTTTCACTGCTCCTGCAACATGTCTCCCATTAATTCTCCTTACTTCTTTAATTTGTCCTGATAAGTAAAAACTGATAAGCATTAGTAATAAAGTGATTGATTTTTTCATGATAAAATATTTTTAGATTATGTAAAATAAATTTATTTAATAAATATTGAATCCCATAGGTGCATTTCATTTTTTTCTCTTTTTCCTTACCTCGCCTCTAACTCCTAAAGGAGAACTCAACCCACATGCGAAAAAATAAAATGCACCTATTCCCTTTCACGGGCTTTCAATTATCCAAATATCAGAAGGATAATCTTCTTCTTCTCCATAATGACTTTCAAAAGCAATTTTTTCTCCATTGGGTGATTGAGCAGCAGCACCATCTTCATTTGAACTGCTAAATGTCGCTCTTTTAGGTTTACTGCTTTTATCAACAGAAAACATAAATATATTTGGTGCTTCCAGACCTCCATAATTGCTTGAACTTATTATATATCTATCATCAAAACTCCAGGAGCAATCAGTGTCGTCTGAGTTGCCATAAGAGATAGAATGAATATTGGACAACGGGTTGGATTTTTCTGTATCAATATCTGCAACAAATATCATCCACCCTTCATCTTGTCCGTATTCATTTCTTTGAAACAATATTTTCTTCCCGTCGTGACTCCATCCCGGTAATCTGTCATCATAAGTTGCATCTGTCAGTAGATTGATCGATCCCGTATTTGCATCAAGCAATGCAATTCGATGAATGGCATTAGCATCATTTTCACCTTTGACATATTCAAATGCGATCAAATCCGTATTTTTCGGATTAAAAACGGGTTCGATAAAATAAATACCGTCTTTTTCTTCGTGGAAACTAATCTGCTTTAAATCACTACCGTCATCATTGACCATCCATATCTCATCAGCTCCACCACCTCGATCAGACGAAAAGCATATTTTGTTTTTGATCCAACTCCCTTGAGGAACATTTACATTATCGGCATCCGATGCAGGTACGATAATCTCTTCAGCACTTCCATCTATTTTTATCTTTACAAGTTCGGATGGTCCGATATTGTATCCTTTTAAGAAACGTGTATATACCAAATACTGTCCGTCAGGAGAAAAGACCGGATTTTGACAGCTATATTTCGAAAATGATGCGATTTTAATAGCATTGTCCTGACGTTTTACCTCAAATTCTTTGGAACAAAAAGAAAATAAAACTATTAACAACAGAAAATATATAGTTTTCA
>JALVAD010000539.1 GCA_027011385.1 Saprospiraceae bacterium
CATATACACCTATAAAGAACATAAGTGTAGAAATGATAAAAAAATCAGTTACTCCTATTCCTTGTATCATAATCTTTAATTTTCAAATTTTCTTTTGGCCACTACGATTGCCGCAATCATAGATGCCAATAATAAAATACTCACAACCTCAAATGGTAAAACATATCCTCCATTACCGTAATTAAGTAGATTCTCTCCAATTTTGGCAACATCCTGACCTACATCTTGTGATGCTTGCTTGAAGTCGTGCCCCAATAAAACAGAAATAGTAACTCCGGCTCCAATAACAGAAATCAAAGCTGCCATAATCATTTGCATTGTAGAAGGGCTTTCAATTTTATCCCCAATTCTCTCTGTCAACATTACAGCAAATACTATCAATGCTACAATACCACCTGCGTACACAATCAATTGAACTCCTGCCATAAAATTATAATCTATCGTAAAATATAAGCCGGCAGTTGCCAACAATACAAATAATAGATAGACCGTAGCCCTCATTACTTTTCGACTAGTAACAGCTAAAAATGAAAATATCACTATAACTGCTGCTAAAATATAAAACATTATCTGTGCTCCCATATTATTTATTCTTTTAATTTAGACCCGGGTTTATTAAGTGCTTTTGTCAATTCAGAACGATCATAAACGGCTGTCTCAAATTCGTGACTCATCTTAATCGCATTGGTTGGACAAGCCAACACACATAAATTACAAAGTGTACACATACCCAAATGATAAATATGTTTATCTAAAACTTTCTTTTTCTTTCCTGTCTTAGGATCTACCACTCTATCAAAAATTATCTCAATAGAACCATTAGGACAGGCAATTTCACAAGTCTGACATGCATCACATCTATGCTCATTGTTCTCATCATGCTCCATGTAAACCTGTGCTCTATACCTATCTTCAAATGTTAAGGTATCTCTATTATCAGGATATTGTTGAGTAATAATCTCTTTACGAGCCCTAATAAAGTGCTTGCCCGTTATACCCATACCCTGAAGCAAGGTCTTAAATCCTCCAATTATCTCTGAAAAATAATTTATGA
The DNA here is from genome assembly GCA_027011385.1 of Saprospiraceae bacterium. Taxonomy (GTDB): domain Bacteria; phylum Bacteroidota; class Bacteroidia; order Chitinophagales; family Saprospiraceae; genus JADJGA01. Next base: position 1,055 of record JALVAD010000539.1, read on the forward strand.
CTGCATTCATTTTATCTTTTTTTTACTTCTTACTTTTGTCTTTAAACTTTGAACTTTAAACTTTAAACTTTGAACCTTAAACTTTAAAACACCCACCCCATCATCACGATAAAAGCCATTAATATTAAATTTATCAAACTAATAGGCAATAAATACTTCCACTCCAAAGTCAATATCTGATCAATTCTCAACCTTGGGAAAGTCCATCTAAACCACATCAATAAGAAAATCACACCACTTGTTTTTATCATAAACCAAAAAGGTCCTGGAATATAATCCATAATATTATTAAATCCTTCCCAATAAGGGATATGTATTGGCAACCATCCTCCAAGGAATACCGTAACTGCGATTGCTGAAATAATAAACATATTAACAAATTCTGCCAAGAAGAAAAATGCAAATTTTATTCCTGAATATTCAGCGTGAAATCCTGCTCCTAATTCTGACTCAGCTTCTGTAAGGTCAAATGGAACTCTGTTAGTCTCCGCCGTCCCCGTTATAATGAATACTATAAATGCAATTATCGCCGGTATATGACCTCTAAATAGCCACCATCCATCTTGTTGACTCATCACAATTTCATTCATATTAAGCGTGCCTGCTAATAAAACCATAGCCAAAACAGAAGATAATCCAAGAGATAATTCATAACTTATGATAACAGCACCACTCCTCAAAGCTCCTATCATAGAATATTTATTATTGCTCGCCCATCCTGCTAATAAAATACCTATAACACCTATTGAAGAAATCGCCATCATAAAGAATAGTCCTATATTCACATCATAAGCTATCAATCCCAAACCATAAGGAATGGTTGCCATTGCCATCAATGCAGCAATAATCAAAAAGAATGGTGCCAAATTGTACAAGAATTTATCCGCTCTATCTGTTCCCACCAACTCCTTCAATAATAATTTCACAGTATCAGCAACCGTCTGAAACATCCCAAATGGACCAACTCTATTTGGGCCTAAACGAAATTGGAAAAACCCGGCAATCCTTCTTTCAGCATAGACCAAAACAAGTCCAAGCAATGCAAAAAAGGCTAAAAAGAGAAGCCCAATTATAACCCATTCTGTAATTATAACTCCCAAATTAGGCATAATCGAACTCAACCAATCATGTATTGCTCCCGTCATTTTCGAAAAATCATACATACTCTTTAATTTATTATAGTTTTATTATAGTTAATTGTTTTGTTCCTCTGCTTATCAATCTTATCTGTCAATATCTGGAATCACAAAATCCAATGATGACATAATCGCTACCAAATCGGCGATTTTATGTCCCCTTGAAATTTTGTCCAATATTGACAAATTGGCAAATCCCGGTGACCTGAATTTCATCCTGTAAGGACTCTTTTTACCGTCACTTACGATAAACACCCCAAATTCACCCCTTGCGGATTCTACTTTTTGGTAATATTCTCCCTTTGGTAATTTCAAAACTGCAGCTGTTTTTGTTTCAAAATCCCCTTCAGGAATATTATCAATCAACTGCTCGATTATCTTCATCGATTCCTCCATTTCTTTCATCCTCACCATATATCTATCGTAAGAATCTCCTCCCTCCATCAATATTTCATTAAAATCAACCCTGTCATATGCGCTATATGGATGAATTTTCCTGACATCACAAGAAATGTTCGATCCCCTTGCTGAAGGTCCTGAAACACCATAAGCAATAGCATCTTCTTTGGACATATATCCAATACCTTGAAGTCTTTTCTTGAAAATCACATTCCCTGATAGCAAAGTATTATACTCCGGCAATGATACTTTGAAATGTTTGATAAATTCCTTTACTCTCTTCTGAAAATTGGGGTGAATATCAAACATCAACCCTCCGGGCTTATTATAATTCATAGTCAATCTCGTCCCACAGGTTTCTTCCATGATATCATTAATCAACTCTCTATCTCTAAAAGCATACATAAAAGTAGTAAGTGCTCCTATATCCATTCCCATTACTCCCCACCAAAGTTGATGTGAAGCAAGTCTTGTCAATTCAGCAATTATCGTCCTTATCACCTTTACCCTATCAGATACTTCTATTTGCAAAGCATTTTCCACAGCAAGACAAACCGCTTCATTATTGATATGAGAAGATAAATAATCTAATCTGTCTGTTAAGTGAACTATTTGTTTATAAGTATCTCTTTCTGTCATCTTCTCAATACCACGATGGATATATCCCAGATCAGGATCTACTTTTTCGATTATCTCACCGTCAAGAGTCAATACAAGTCTCAATACACCGTGTGCTGCCGGGTGTTGAGGCCCCATATTTATCTTGTATTCTTGAGTTACTAATCCTGTTTTATTGTCAATCTCAGTAGTAGTCATACTAGCTAATCTTTTGTTTTTTTTAATCAAAATGAATTACTTCACAATCATATTTGCTTCATCAACATAATCCTTGCGCAATGGATGCCCTACCCAATCGTCTTGCAAAAACAATCTTCTCAAATCAGGATGACCTGTGAATATTATTCCCATCAAATCATATGCCTCTCTTTCATTCAAAATCGCAGTTGGATATATATCAGAGATAGTATCTAGAGTTTCATCTTCCGTATATACATGTACGACAATAATATGTCTGTATTTGGTACTCTCCAAATGATATACCATCCCTCTATTTTTGCCCCAATCAACAGCAGTAAGCGAAAACATATAGTCAAAAGCCGCTTCGCTGTCATCCCTCAATTTGAACATTAAATCCCTTAAATTTTCTTTTGGTACTGTAATAGTCAAATATTGCGCTCCCTCATCTATAAACTCCAAACCATCCATCCATGAACTCACTAAAACTTGTAATTCCGAATTTGTCATTTTTTATTATTTTTCTTTTAATAGTCGGGATTAAATACATTTTTTTTTTCGATTCCATTCCCGATAAAATATTCAAATAGCAATCCAAATGTTTCAAATCTCCAGCTTCATATGCAACTTACTTTCCCTTCATCAAACCCTTCAATCGGATTTTTCCTTTTGCTATTGTGAAAAGTTTTAATCTTCTCTTGAAGTTTTATCATAGCATCAAGCAATGATTCTGGTCTTGGAGGACATCCCGGTACATACACGTCAACCGGAATAATATGATCCGCACCTCTTACAACTGAATATGAATTATAGTAAAACGGTCCGCCTGATACTGCACAAGCTCCCATTGCAACCACATACTTAGGTTCAGCCATTTGATCGTAAAGCTTCCTCAATACAGGCGCCATCTTATTTGTTATAGTACCCGCAATCACTATTACGTCAGCTTGTCTTGGTGTTGGTCGTGCAACTTCCATTCCAAATCTGGACCAATCGTGTCTGGCCGCACCGGTTTGCATCATTTCAATAGCACAACAAGATGTACCAAAGTACAAAGGCCAAAGCGAATTTGATCTTGACCAATTAATTATTTGGTCTAAGACTCCTACTACTATATTTCCTCCATTACCTCCCGGAATAACTTGTCCCGGAAAAGTATCTTGATTATTTTTATTTTCCATATCTGATTTTACTCCCATTTTAATGCTTTTTTATTCCATGCATACATTAGACCGATACCAAGGATTATCAAAAAAATCAATGCCTCAACAAAAGCAACTGTTCCCATTTTCTTCATCACAACAGCCCAAGGAACAAGAAATACTACTTCGACATCAAATATCAAATAAATAATCGCAAATAAATAATATCCAATCTTAAACTGAATCCATGCATTACCAAAAGGCTTAATACCACATTCCCAAGGATCAAGTTTTTGTGGATTTGATGATCTAGGTGCAAATAATGCAGCTATTGAAACCGCAATACCAATGAAAAACACACCAACTATAAAAAAAAGTACTAAAGCACTAGAACCCATATCTTTATTATTGAATTATAAAAAATATTAAAATCTATCTATTTAACTTCATAAGTTTCGCCACTTGCAAACAGTTCATTCACTGTCTTGAATTTTGCTTGACTTTTCATTTGCTCAATTCTTTCAGTACACAATTCATCATAAGTCTTCTCTTCAACCGCTCTGATTATACCGGTCACAACAGGCATATGCAATCTTGCAAGCATCAAATGTAATGTTGTGTCCTTTTCCTTAGCATCATGAACTAGAACATCATCCTCAGTCACTCCATCTTCTCCTATAGTCACAACCTTAAGCTTCAATCCATCCAAAACGATTCCTTTATCACTATTTTTACCAAAAATCATTGGTTTACCGTGTTCAACATATAGCTGTGCATCATCTTTTACCGCTCTATCAGTATATTTGTCAAATGCACCATCATTGAAGATAACACAATTTTGCAATACCTCAATAATTGAAGTTCCTTTAAATTTTTCAGCTTCAATAAACATGGCTTGTTGCATTTTTGTATTTCCACCAGGAACTCTAGCAAAAAATCTGGAACTGGAACCTATTGCTAATTCGCCCGGATGAAATGGTGGTTGAATATTACCGTAAGGTGATGATTTTGTTTTTTGTCCCATCAATGAGGTAGGTGAAAACTGTCCTTTGGTAAGACCATAAATCTCATTATTGAATAAGATTAAATTTATATCTATATTTCTTCTTATCAAATGAATAAAGTGATTACCACCTATTGCCAAAGAATCTCCATCTCCACTAGCTACCCAAACACTTAGTTCTCTATTTGCTAACTTCACTCCGGTTGCAATAGCTGCTGCTCTACCATGAATCCCATGCATTCCATAAGTATCCATATAATAAGGAAATCTTGAAGAACATCCGATACCTGAAATAAAAACAAATTCTTCTTTTCTTCTTCCCATTTGAGGCATTGCTTTTTGAATAGATTTAAGCACTACATAATCATCACAACCCGGACACCACCTTACTTCTTGATCAC
>JALVAD010000540.1 GCA_027011385.1 Saprospiraceae bacterium
TATAAATACTGTCAATACCCCTCCTCCTAAGAGTAACAAATACCAAATAACTCCTGCAAATCGAGATTTCTTGATAGAATTTCGGGATTTTTCATCAGATTTTTTTGGAAGATCATTCTCTTTTTGATAAAATAATACTGTTATTAAAATAGAGTCAATAAGTAGACCAATTAGTGCAATTGTTAAAGGTGAGAAAAACGAATTTGGATTTATTTCACCTATAATAAAAAAGCTTTTAGAAAAATCAGAAAAGCTAAGTACAATCGAAATTGCCAAAGCTATCAATACAAAAATAACCCTATTATGAAATATTTTCCTTAGCACAAAAAACAACTTTTATGCAAATGTAACTATTATACATAACAATAAATCATAATATGTGAATTTATTTTGAAATTATGATATTATCAATCAATCTTATCTCACCCGCCCAAGCAGCAACTACGGCTATGATATACTTCTCCTTCCTCGATTTTACTTCCTGAAGAGTATTCCCATTGACAATACCGAAATACTCTGGCTTTAGCCCTTCTTTAATAATCTCATTTAACGCATATTGTCTAATTTCATCTATTTTATCGAAACGATAATTATCCTTGATGTATCTCAACATCCGACTTAGTACCAAAGACTTTGTTTTGAACTTTTCAGTTAGTCTGACGTTTCTTGAACTCATGGCTAGTCCGGATTTCTCTCTATGTATTGGAACGACAACCAATTCTGTTGAAATTTTTAATTTTTTTAACATCATACTTATAATAGTAAACTGTTGAAAATCCTTTTGTCCCATAAATAAATAGTCAGGGTCAACCAAATCTAAAAGCCTTTTTACCACCTGCACTACTCCTTTGAAATGTCCCGGTCTAAACTCTCCTTCCCAAATCGTATCGAGTCCTTCCAAATCAATATCAACACTTAAATCTAATCCTTTGGGATAAACGACCTCGGCAGTAGGATAAAATATGATATCTACACCTTCATTCTTAAGCAATTCTTTATCACGCTCAAATGTTCTAGGATATTTGATAAGGTCTTCTTTATTATTAAATTGAGTTGGATTGACAAATATACTACAAACAGTTATATCAGATTTCTTTTTTGAAGCTTTTATCAGTTCCATATGACCGTCATGCAAAGCCCCCATTGTAGGCACAAACCCAACTGTTTTACCTTTGGATTTTAGATAAGAAATCCTTTTCTTCAATGTTTTTTCCTTTACAAATACTTGCATAGGTAATATAATTTTAGTGTTTGCAAAAAAAATGCTGCCAAGGATAAATCCGAGACAGCATTATTTATAAGTTAAATAAACTAAATTAATAGCTCCATAAATCATGTTCAAAATTGAATAACTCCTCTTTTATCCTTTCAGATTCTAACAATATATCCATATTGTATGTATCGCTAGTCTGGTCAAATTTATGCTCAATTCTCAAATCAAGTATATTATTGATCTTCATTATATAGCTTGCAAACATTCTGTTCTCAAACAAATCATACCAAGTCATAGGATAACTATCATTGTAATCACTAGGCACAGCTTCACCAGCAAGAAACTCTCTTAACTCAGGATAATAAACCCAGAATAAAGGTTCTTCATACTTTAACTCACCTGTTGCATCATCCATAACTTCCCTTAATGGAGATATTCCCAGAATTCTAACTCTAAAAATAGAGGCTTCTTTATCAAAATACCAAACCTCTTTAATTCTATAGCGATTGATATCCTCAGGGTTAATCTCACTCTTCACTATTTTTACTGTCTCCTCATAAGTCTCAGGGTCATAATAAGGAACTGAGTCAATCCTAAAAATCTTTCCTTTCACATCCTCTGCAGTCATGGGCTCTTTAAACTCATCATCTTTAAACGCAGCCACTTTGCCTTCATTAATCTTATCGACCAAGATTGTAAAGAAAGGGCTAACTTCATTTCTGAAAGGAAGGTTCACTTTTTCCCTTGTCTCAATAATTCTCCATACTTTTTTTGACCAAGGTATATCAGATTCTCTCAAAGACTCATAAGGTAGAACCTTTGACTCCAAAGTAAGTGTTCTATCAACGATATCATCTCTATACTTATTAGGAGAACTAGATTCAGTAATCTGGTCATCATCGTCTTTCTGTGCTTGTAGATTGAATACAAACAACAATACTATTAATGACATTAAAAATTTCAACATGATTTTCATAATATAAATATTAATTTTTTATTTTATCAAGAATGATAAAGAATTCACTTCACGTGCATACTTATCACCAGGACATTTACACTTCACGTCCTCAAAGAAATATCTGTCACCTGGTTTTGCCTTATTTACCAATGCCATGGTCTCAGCATTAAATTTACCTCCTCTATTCTTAGCAGCTCTAGGATCATCTCTTTTAGGTGCTCTAACCATTCTAAATCCAACAACATTACATCTGGCATCAAAATCAAATCCTTCCAAGACAGGAATCAATCCTCTGTTAACTTTAAACTCACCATTACTAATTCCACCACCAAGTTTTCTTCCTAATTTCACAGTAGGTGTAGGTATTCTTTTTACCCTAAATGCTTTTTTAGAAGTTTCAATACCGGGAGCGCTAACTGTTACGTATGCAAATTCTCCTTTTTTTGTAGGCTTTGATACATTAACTGTATAAGTTCCATCTCCATTTCTTTTGATAGTTCCACCTCCACCGGTCATACCAACAGTCATCTTGTTACTTGATATACCGGATGCTGAAACCTCAACAGGATTAGGTACACCAACATAAAATACATTCATCTTTGTAGCAGAAATCGCAATAGATCTTTCTCCTACTTCATACTCAAATTTCTTGGAGTATTTATTTACTTCTCCAGTTGTAGGATTTTCTAAGGTTGCAACTACATTATAAGATTTTTTCCCTAAGGTAGTCCCTGTAGCAACATATTTAGCGACACCATCTTTCAATGGTATATTTCTACCATTTACCGCGATAGCAATCTTTGTATTAACAGACTTTGAAGCATAAGTACTAAGCATCAATTCTGTTTCGAATTTCTCTCCTTTAATAATATATGTTTTATTAGGAGAAGATACAACGGCATATTTATCAAAAACAAGGTCATCTGTAGAGCCTACTTTTCCTAATAAATAATTCAACACAGCTGCTTCAGAAGCTTTTGCGTCATTTTGAAACTTGCTAAATATAGGCAATGTCGCTGTTAAAGGCATATGATTGAATGTAAAATCCGCCCAACTCTTCCTTTTCATCAAATCGTGTTTCCAAGCTTCATTATCTATTTGCAAAGGAATATTACCAGCAAATTCTTCTCTCTCATCATCATTGATAAGACTCAAAAACTTGTTTTTATACTCCGCTATTTTACTTTCAAGTTCAGATCCTTTATCCTCTTCAACCATAATTCTTGTCACAGCTGAATAATCTCTTTTCCCAATAAGCTGTTTCATACCATTTATTTCAAGGTAATCACCATCATCCACTTTCCCATCTCTATTTCCTGATTCATCTATAAGATGTTCTCTGATTTCCTGAACATAATCTGTAAATTCTTTTGCATACTGACGAGCTTTTTTGGCTCTGTCTGCGTATGTTTTATATTCATCTTTTTTCTTTGCTCCCTTCTCGATTGCTGCAGGCAACTTCGAATTAGATTCTTCTAATCCGGTATTAGCACTACTCAAACTTTTATCGACCATCTCAAATGCATTAAATACAGCAGCTGAAACGTTTAGAGCAAGGAGTGCAGTCAGTACTAGATACATTACGTTGATCATCAACTGCCGCGGTTCCTTTGGTATAGACATAATTTATTTTTTTTTCGTTAACAATAAAATTTAAAGCGTCAATCTAAATCAGATTAACTTTTTACTTGAAATGCTGATAATACATTTCCATATACTCCATTCAACTGAGACAAATTCTTGTTCAGAGAAGCCATATGTTCTTTATATTTTACTGTATCGTCTGCTGTTTCGCTCAATGTTGCCATTGCGTCATTAATTCTCTTATAGAAATTGTGCATTGACTTAGCGTTTTCTGCTGTTTCAGTGAAATCGATCTCCTGAAGAGCCTTAAGCGAACCAAGACTTTTAGACATTGACTGTAATTCTTCAAGCATACCTCCTAATTTAGATTCAACAGCATCTGCATTCAAAGGTCTAAAATCATCTTTCAATTCTCCACCTGCCAAAGGTTGCAATTTAGCATTGTGTTTATCTAAGCCGGGATATAATTTTTCCCAATAATAATCTTTTTCAGGTCCTAAAACACCTAACATAAAGAATATGAATGCCTCAGTACCTAGCCCCACGGTAATCGCTAAGTTACCCCAGGATTTACTCGTAAGTTTACCAAGTGCTCCCATCATTACAACTGCCGCTGCGACACCTATAACTAAGTTTTTAAAATATTTAAACCATCTTGCGTGTAAGAAACTCATAATACAATTTTTTTTTGATTAATAAATAAAATTTTCGTTGCAAATTATAATAATAAAAATAGTTAATTCTAATTGAAATCATTTATTGACCTACCTAAGAATGTCAATACAGATCTGTATCCTATATAAGATTTAGTAGTATCTTGAAACTCATAATCTCTTGTTGAGTTTTGTAGATAATAATAGATATCTTTCCAAGATCCTCCTCTTATTACTTTACGTTTCAATGCATCAGCATCATCTTCCTTCGCATTATAAGTAATATTTGGATTCAAATCATGCTCTGTTTGATATCCATAAGGATAATAAGCTGTACTTGTCCATTCCGCTACATTACCAGCCATATTATATAAGCCATATTCATTTGGAAAATAGGCATCAGCCTTAACCGTAATCATACCACCATCTTCACCATAGTTACCTCTACCAGGTTTGAAATTAGCCAAAGGACATCCTTTTGCATTTCTCACGTAATATGATCCCCAAGGATATGCCGCTCTTTCATGACCTGCTCTTGCAGCCCATTCCCATTCAGCTTCAATTGGAAGTCTGAATTCCTCAGTATTTACAGTATTTCCATCATAGCTATTCCAGAATTGGGTTCTCCAAAAATTGAATGCATTAGCCATTCTCCAATTTACACCTACCACAGGATAATCATCATATGCCGGATGCCAATAATAATTTCTTGTAAAAGGTTCATTATATGAATAACCAAAATCTCTAATCCATACCAATGTATCAGGATAAACAGCAACTTCTTCTTTATTTATTAGAGACGATCTTTTAACATCTCTCTCATTGGCTGCTCTTTTCCAATCAATCCATTGGTATTTGTAGATAAGCTTACTTGTATTCAACTCTCTTTTTCCATTAATCATCATATCTCCTTCATAAAACATTTCGTCCAATCCTCCTTCAGGCTCCCAATCCAACTCAACATCCCAATCAACCTTATCATTTTCATCAACATCTCCCATAATAACATGAGCAATAGAATCTCTGACGTGATTAACAAACTGACGATACTCATTATTTGTTATCTCGGTATCATCCATATAGAATCCTTGAATTGAAACTGATTTTGCTCTTTTGATATATTGGTGAAACATATCGTTATCATCTTGACCAATATGCATAAACCCGGATGGTATATAGACCATACCGTAAGGGTTAATACCTCTCCAAGAAGGTCTATCTTGCACACCTGTAAGTTGACCTGATTCTCTTTTACCACAAGATGATAAAAGAAGGATAAACATAGCTACCCCCAATAAAGAAATTACTGTCTTTTTCATAGTTAATTCAATAAGTTTAACTCAAAAATTTTTAAAACGAGCGTAAAGATATATCGTTTTTTAAACTAACAAAAAAATTTACGCAAAATATTGTTAAAAAATCATCACCATTATCTTAACAGTTTTTTTGATTTTTTATTTTACATTCATTTATAATTTAACATATTAAAAAAATAATGATACATTAAGCTATTATAT
>JALVAD010000541.1 GCA_027011385.1 Saprospiraceae bacterium
CATAAAATTTATAGTGTTACAAAAAATATTCCTACTGAAAATATTGAAGTAGAGACTATTTCTACCAAAGAATTGGAAGTCGCCAGCGCTCTGCAACATCCCAAAGATGCCATTGCTATTTTTGCTATCAAAAAAAATACTAGTTTACCAAAAAGCGGTCTTATACTTGCTTTGGACAATTTACAAGACCCCGGAAATATGGGCACCATTATTCGCACGGCGGATTGGTTTGGCATTACGGACTTGGTGTGTTCTGTGCAAACGGTGGATTGCTACAATCCCAAAGTCGTACAAGCCACAATGGGATCTTTGGCAAATGTCAACATACATTACACCGACTTAAAAGCTTATCTACACCGAGCAGATTTTCCGGTTTTCGGCACCTTTTTAGAAGGAAAAAATGTATATAAAGCAAGCCTGCCTTCTAAAGCGATTGTGGTAATTGGCAACGAAGGAAACGGTATCCGTAAAGAAATTGAAACCGAAGTAGATTATAAAATACATATTCCCAAACACCCCGATGCTTTGGCAGAAAGCTTAAATGCGGCTATTGCTACGGCTTTGATTGTTGGGGCTTTTATAAAGAATTGATGGTGATATGGACATCGCTTTTAGAGGTTTTAATTCGATTCTATCAGTTTGAATATTTCCGATTTTTTCAATTCCTTTTTTAATAACCCAAATTTTCCATTGTCCTTTTCCACTAGTCTTTTATAATCAGGAATTGGAATCACTACATTCAATATCTTGGTATAATAATAATCCTTCGCATCCTTTTTTATTACGAATATATCATCCAGCGACTTGTCAAACAGTCTTTTAATTTCCTTTTTGTTATACATTTTATTAAGCACGTCAACTGTTAATACTGCCAATTCTCGATTATCAACCAAACCATTAGAGAAAATTTCAGGGAGTAGAAAATCAAGGGCTTTATTATACTTTTTTAATCCAAAATATATTTTGCCATAGGTAAAGGCTTTAAATAAACGATCTTCGGCCATTGCATTTCCGCAAGGTGAATATTGGGTATATTTAAAAGATGAATTGGCGTACCCAAGCGCCTGATCAAATTCATTTTTTTGCAAATAAATATTCATCAATATTTTACTGACAAATTGCTTGCTGTAAGGATTGCTTGCTTGCCGAAATACTTTTTTTAAAAACACAATTGCTTTCTCATTATTTTTTATTAGGTAATGCAATATTCCCATTTTCTGATATAACATCAGAGGTGTTTCGTCTTTATTGTTGCTACTTTCCAGGCATTTGTAATATAGTTTGAGTAATTTTTTAATACCCTTCGTTTGTTCGTCATTTATGGTGAAATTTGGATTTTCATCAAAATTTAAATAAGAATAGAATAGCGAGTCTCCTTTCTCAATACAATTAGATATATCATTTTTTTGAGAATAAGAATATACTATTGTGAAAATAGTTATCAATAAAGCAACGATATTTTTCATTCTAAGAGTGATTAATGATTGATGTGCAGATATACACCAAACAAAGTTAGCAAATAAATTGATAACTTTATAATATGCCAAAAATAAATATTTATTTTTAGTATTAA
>JALVAD010000542.1 GCA_027011385.1 Saprospiraceae bacterium
ATATAATAAATTTTGAAGGCTGTTCCGAGTTCCGAGTTATTTATATTCTATTTTAAGTTTCATTTCTCGCATAGCAAAGCGTATTGCGGGACACAATATAGATTTTTATCGAATCCCAAACCGGTTAATTTATCTCAAAAATCAATTGTTTTACATAAAACTTATAAGGTGGATTGCTGTATGAAAAAGAAGAATTACATACAGACAGATCCTCCGTATGATATACGGTTGACTTGCTAAGTGCCTATATTTAGCAAGTCGTATCCAAAGAAATAATTATCATTTTTTCGTTGTACCGGAAAAACTGATATAATTTATTAGACTCTTTTTACTAGTAATCCCCCCCCATGTAAAAAGAGATATACTCAAAAAGTTGTGTTTTGAGTATAAAGAACTGTTAGTAATTTAGATAAAGTCCCTATGAGGCAGCCTATGTTGTAAGTAGGGCAAGATAATATTTATTCGCTTTGACGCTATGAAAGGTGTTGTTCATCTTTGATAATACTATGGTGAATAAAAAAGAGAGCCCATTACCTAATATCTTGGTTTTCGTAGAACCGGAATATTATAGACTCTCAAACTCTTATACAGAGAGTGTAAAGGTAGTGGAAATTTCTTAGAATATTGTCTTAAAAAATATTTTTTTAAACTATAAAGATAAGAATATATTATCTTTACAAAATTATATAATTATGAAAAAATTAAAGAATTTAATATTATTATTTAGTTTCTTCTTTATTGGAACTAATTTTATAAATGCACAAGCACATCACGAAAGTTTTGAGAACTTTAATTGTGAGTATAGCTGCAGTTCGCCATGCACAAACTATTTTTTTAATGAGTGTATTCCAAATTGGTTTTCAGCAAGCGCGGAACCACGATTTTTGAAAAATTCGTGTTTTTATGATAGTGGATATTTACCTGCTGACGGTGAGTATTACGCTGGGATAACATCTCTTGGTAGATTTATTTTCTATGAATTACCAGATGGAGAACAGTTTCAATCTGGAGATGATTATTTTATATCATATAACTCACTAAATGATGGTGGGTCTGGATTCCATTGCATTATTGATGGATATAATAATTTAGTTAATGTTGATCACGAATCTTATGATGGTAATTTAGCTCAAAACTTATTTGATGATATTATATATCAAGGTGGGTGGAAAAAAATTAGTCATTGTTTTACAGTTGATGGAGGAGGATTTAATCAGTTACTTTTTAAGTTTGATTATACAACTGGAGGAGGTTATAGTTTTCCTGGAGATGGAGGGTGTTTCCCTCATGCATTTTTGGATAATATTAAAATAATATGCCAACAGAACTATGATATTAATTTGGTAGAGGATGGTATTGATTATGATAATTGTACAAAATCAAAAACCTTTGAATTAATTCCTCAAGGTAATTGTACAAATGACTTAACCGATTATCCATTTATTGTAGAATTATATAAACAAGGGGATTTGGTTAATAGTTTTACAAAGACTGGGAATATATTTTCCCTTCAATTTGATATGTTTGATTCGGGGCAATATACAATCGAAGTTAAAGATCTTAATTCTGAAGAATGTGGATATACTATTCCCACAATTAGCTTTGATTTTAGTCAAGATCTTGTTCAACAAACAGTGATTACAGGAAATACAACTTGGAGTGATATCAAGATTACAAATCAAAATATATTTGTTCAAGCAGGTGGGAAACTAACAATCACAAACAAAGTTTATTTTTCATCTAATTCTAGAATTATTGTAGAACGTGGGGCAAAATTGGTATTGGATCACGGGATTCTTACTTCTTGCGATCAGTGGCCAGGGATTATAGTGAAAGGTAATAGTGCCATTTCTCAACCTGATCCGGATGGAATGCCTGGGCCTGATGAAGCAGGAATAGTTATTACGAAAAATAGGTCGATTATTGAAAATGCTCATATTGGTATTAGTACAAATTATTTTGGGCAATGGACAGATGAAGATTGGGGCGGTCTGGTGCAATGCACTAATACTGATTTTATAGGATGCTGGAAAGCAGTAGAGTTTATGAGATATACTTATGAGAATAAAAGCTTTTTAGAGGATTGTAGGATTGGTGGAGGAACAAACTTTACCAAGGAAGGGGTGACGATATGGGATTGTCATGGTATCCTTTTTGATAACTGTTACATACATGATTTGGATAAAGGTATATTGTCAATTGATGCTGATTATAGAGTATGGCATGGAAATACCTTTGATGATTGTGAATACGGAATACTCTCTTCAGCCAGTTCAAACGGAGTGGCTAATATTGATGTGCAAGAAGGCAATCACTTCAATAACAATGAATGGGGAATTGTAATATCAGGAAATACAGCTGGAAATAGTGGTTTAATAGATGGAAATTATTTTGAAGGATGTTGGAGACCTATAGTAGTGGATGGAGATGAAAAGTATTTTGTTTGGAACAACAATTTTACCGATAGCGGTTATGATGTTTTGGTTTATGATTCCAATGACCATCCTAGTAATATTATGTGCAATGATATGGTTACTCAGCTAGATGGTATTGTGTTTTATGGAAATAATGAAAATTCTTATTTCAAGTCAAATAATTTTGTTGGGTCAGGCTCATATTCTGATGGATCTGACGTGGTAGGACTAAATGCAAATATAGCATTAAATATCGGGACTGATTATAGTTCTGCCAAGAATTTATTTAGCGGAGTCACAAATGAAATAGATTGGGATGATAGCAATGATGAATTTAACTACCATATTCTTAAAAACAATCCTCCTCCGAGAACAATTCCACATAGTGAACCGGACAAAGATAATTATGAAGTGAAAGACGATGTTGATATTGATGATGACGACAATTGCAATACGGTTGATCCACCAACGGTAACAAAACATGATGTAGAAATAGCGATAGACGATTATTGTTATTGGCTTGTGCTTTATAGGCAACACCCGGATAATCTATATTATAGATGGATGTTTAGAAAAGCTAAGGTCAAATTGATGACTACATATTATTATTGGTTTAAGCAGGATGGAGAGGGGCATAGCTGGAGAGAGGTTGAGAATATATTGAAGCGTTTATGTGATGATAGATGGAAAGTGACGCTTTATGGACATTATATGAAATATAGATTATATTCCAAAGCAGATAGTCTATTGAATGTATTGGAAGATCCAAATATGAGGGAGGTTCAGATAGTTCCTGAAGATCTATCTGATGATAGTAGAGAATCATTTGTGAGAGTTCAGAGGATCAATCTCAAATACCAAACAAGTCATGGTTTATATCAATTGACTTCTGATGAATTAGCTACATTGCAAGAAGAAGCAGTAAAGCCAATACCTGAAAGCGCTTATGCCAAAGGATTGTATTTGCTTGCCACAGGAATCTATATCCCAAGAGAATGGCCTGACAGGATAAGTGGTAATTTACAGCCTAGAGATAAGAAGGCAAAAGTTGGTAAAGAAATTTGGTCGATTTATCCCAATCCTACAGATAGTGAATTGCATATTGCATATCATAGCAAGGAAGATATTGAAGGAAATATGATTGTATATGATTTATATGGCAGTAAAGTAATGGAAAAACCCGTTATTTTTACAGAGGGTAGCGATATTTTCTTGAATGTTTCTTCATTGAAATCAGGAGTGTATATACTTACAGTGAAAGATGCAGAAAATAAAATAGTCAAAACTCAAAAGCTAATGATAAATTCAATTAAATAATTAAATCAATTAAGACTTGTCTAGTTTTTATGGCTTGGCAAGTCTTTTTTTTGTTCTCAACAAAAAACATATAAACACATGAAAAAAAAGATTATTGCAATCAGTATTTTTATTATTTATTTTTTATCAAGTAGTATATCTCAAACTACATTTTCACTAGCAGTAGATCAGGTGAATAGTGTGGAGCATGGGGTAAAGTTAGTTGATTACAAAAATAATTATTATATAGTTGGATTGGGTACGGTATGGGATTCCATACATGAAGATTACAGATTCAGGAATTATTTATCAAAAATAGGCAAAAATCAAGAGGTAAAAAAGACTGTTTTATTAAGACAAGGATTTAAAAGTCATGCATTGATGATAGATAATGACACAATATATCTGCAAGGTACCGATAGTTCCTTAGGTTCAGATTCGTTGATATGGAATTTGTATAGGTTTACAATTGATGGAGATAGTATTGATTTGCATAGATACAAAGATGATTATCTCCCATCCGGTTGGATCAAGTCGTATGTGAAGGGAGATTATATTTACTCAGCCGGAAAAAGTGCTCGAAAAAACGATAAAAAAGGAACTGAAATAGTTATATTAAAGATGACAAAGTCAGGGGGTTTTGTGAAGGAAAATAGGTTTTATGAATTTGTGAATCCTGAATATATAAATACATGGGTGGATTTGACCCCCACAGCAGATGGTAATTTTGCAATGTCCATATCTTATTATGGAGTTCCATTTGTTTTTCATGGAGACACATATACCGGTACTGACGGGTATGTATCGATTTGTAAGTTTAATGATAATCTTGATACCATCTGGACTAGACAAGTAAGTAAATCTACTGATGGACTGTATGACCTTAATGGTCGTCCTCTTGTATCAGACACTAAGGATGGAGGTGTCTATTTATCTACATCATTTAGTACATTTGATTCGACATCTCATTCAAAACGCAAAGAGTATTATCTAAGTCTATCTCCGTTTCCATTATTGTTTTACAGATATGACCAAAAGGGCAATATGATATGGACAGATACATTGGTAGATTACAATGAACCGGGGCATTCATCAGGTCCAATAAAGACAATCCTTGATATGAAGACAGCAAGAAATGGTGATTTGATAGGTTGCGGAGTCTATTACAATCTATATGATGAACCTAAGAATCAAGCATGGATATTCAGATATAGCGCTGATGGTAAGCTGAAATGGCAGCATAGTTATGTTGACAGAGAATATTACGCATATTATTCTATATTTTACGATATTGAGGAAGCAGAAAACGGTGATTTAATATGTGTTGGAGGATTAAAAACGGATAGTATTGGAGAATGGTACAATACCCATTATACTTGGTTATTAAGAGTTGATAGCAATGGCTGCTATAATCCGGGTTGCGAGTTGGCAGATACTCTTACTTATGTATTGACGGATATAGAGGATTTGACGACAAAGGGGTTGGCAAGACGTATAGAGATATATCCCAATCCTACCCACGGTATGATTCACGTAAATATGCCGGAGGGTATAAAGTGGCAATATTGGGCAATATACGATATCAATGGACAAAAAGTCAAGACAGGCAAAATAAAAACACAAGACAAAATCACAATAACCGGTATGCAAGCCATAGGCAAAGGCATTCACTTTCTAATGATAAAAGCGGCAGATGGAAAGGTGGGGATAGGTAAGTTTGTGGTGGAGTAGGTATACTGTCTGAATTAGGAATTTGTAGGGTTTGAGGATAGTAGGTTGAGAAAATGGGTGATGGGTGATGGGGTGATGAGGAGACGAAGAGATGAAGAGACGAAGAGACGAAGAGACAGAGAGACAAAGAGACGAAGATATGAAGAGATTGGGCGAATGGGCGAGAGGGCGATGAGAGGAGAGTTATAAAGTTTGGAAGTTTCAGGTTTTGAAGTGTGTTTTTGTCCCTTGTTATGTGTTCCGTGTTTGTTGGATTTTTAGTAAAATAAAGAAAGCTTAGGACTCGAAAGCACGACTGCAAGGAGTGATTTTGAAGCCGGTTTGTATTTGAAAAGTTCAAGGTTCAAAGTTCAAGGTTTCAGATTTTACTCTAAGTTTTAAACTTTGGACACTATCCTAAAAAGTGTGTAAACATAAAATAGAAATAAATCTAAAAAACATTAAATCTATCATTAAAAATAGTCAAGAAT
>JALVAD010000543.1 GCA_027011385.1 Saprospiraceae bacterium
AACACTTAGTTTAAAAAAAATAATATGGCAAAAGAAATTACAGCGAGAAGCGAAAATTATTCTCAATGGTATTTGGATATAGTAAATAAAGCTGGTTTAGCAGAAAATTCTGCTGTACGTGGCAGTATGGTAATCAAGCCTTATGGATATGCTATATGGGAAAAAATAAAAGAGGATCTGGATAGAAGATTTAAGGAAACAGGACATCAAAATGCTTACTTCCCTCTATTCATCCCCAAAAGCTTTTTAAGTAAGGAAGCAGATCATGTTGAAGGATTCGCAAAAGAATGTGCTGTTGTAACACACCATAGGCTAATGAACAACCCAAATGGAAGTGGAGTTGTCGTTGATCCCGATGCAAAATTAGAAGAAGAATTAATCGTAAGACCAACATCCGAGACAATAATATGGAATACTTACAAAAATTGGATAAAATCTTACAGAGACCTACCTTTATTAATAAATCAATGGGCAAATGTAGTCAGATGGGAAATGAGAACTAGGCCTTTCCTTAGAACTGCTGAATTTCTTTGGCAAGAAGGGCATACAGCGCATGCAACTGAAGAAGAAGCCATTAAAGAAGCAAGGCAAATGCATGATGTATATGCTGATTTCGCTGAATCTATAATGGCAATGCCAGTAATAAAAGGATCTAAATCCGAATCTGAAAGATTTGCCGGAGCGTTGGATACTTTCACAATTGAGGCTATGATGCAAGATGGAAAAGCACTTCAAGCCGGAACATCACATTTCTTGGGACAAAATTTTGCAAAGGCATTTGAAGTTAAGTTCCTAAACAGTGAAAATAAAGAAGAATTAGTATGGGCAACTTCCTGGGGAGTATCAACGAGATTGGTTGGTGCTTTAATAATGACTCATTCTGATGATGACGGGCTAGTTCTTCCTCCAAAATTAGCTCCTATCCAAGTGGTAATAGTACCAATACCTAAACCAGATGAAAAGATTCTTGAAGTAGCTGAAGATATTTCTACAAAATTAAAAGCTAAAGGTATTTCTGTAAAAATCGATACGGACATGAAGAAAAGACCGGGATTCAAATTTGCTGAATACGAAATGATGGGAGTGCCTGTCAGATTAGGAATTGGGATGAGAGATTTGGATAAAGGAGTTATTGAAGTAGCCAGAAGAGATACAAAAGAGAAGGAATCTGTTGATTTAGAAAATATTGATGCTTATGTAGAAAAGCTATTGGAAGATATTCAAAGTAATCTATTTCAAAAAGCTGTAAAATTTAGAGAAGACAGAACATCCTATGTTGATTCATTTGAAGAGTTTAAGGAAGTTTTGGAGAATAAAGGTGGTTTTATCTATGCACATTGGGATGGTACTGCTGAAACTGAAGAAAAAATAAAAGAGTTAACTAAAGCAACAATAAGATGTATTCCTTTAGATGCAAAAGCTGAGGATGGGATTGATATGATATCAGGTAAACCATCAAAACGAAGAGTTTTATTTGCAAAAGCATATTAATAATAATCGGTAATGGGAAAGCAGAAAACGGTTGAGATTAAAAACAGAAAGGCTAGGTATGAATACCATATAATTCAGACATATGAAGCGGGAATAGTCTTGACCGGAACCGAAGTTAAGTCTATTAGAGATGGTAAAGCCAATATCAATGAAGCATATTGCCTTTTTGATAAAAACAATGAGCTTTGGATAAAAAATATGCATATATCCGAATACAAATTGGGCTATCACTACAACCATGAAACAAGAAGAGATAGAAAACTTTTGCTAAAAAAATCCGAACTGAAAAAATTATACAGGCGTGTTTTGGAAAAAGGAAACACAATAGTGCCATTAAGATTATATTTTTCAGAGAGAGGAATAATAAAGTTGGAAATAGGCGCAGCACAAGGCAAAAAATCATACGATAAGAGACATTCTATAAAGGAGAAAGATATGAAACGAGAGAAAAGCAGATTTGATAAATTCAATACCTGATGCTTTGGAAATAGTTTTTGAAAACAATGACATCATTTGTATAAATAAAAAAGCAGGAGTTCCTTCTCAAGCTGATTTATCCGGAGATATTTCTGTCTTTGACAAAGTGAAAAAATACCTGCAATATGAACCGTTCTTACTTAACAGAATAGACAGACCCGTTAGCGGTATTATCCTTTTTGCTAAGACAAAAGAAATGGCTAAATTATACTCCAAGTTTTTATCCGATAAAGCAACAGTAAAAACCTATTACGCAATCGTAGAAAACAAACCGGTTTTGCTTGAAAATACACTTGAAAATACCTTGATTAAAAAAGCAAAGAAAACATATATTTCTAAAAATCCTAATATCGGGAAAAAAGCAGTATTATCTTATAAATATATCGGTAGCGGAGATAGATATCACTATCTTAAAATCAAGCTTATTACAGGCAGGTTTCATCAAATCAGAGCCCAACTTGCACATATTGGTTGCTTTATTAAAGGTGATGTAAAATACGGTGCAAAAAGAGCTAACAAAGATAGAAGCATCTGCTTGCATGCTTATAGTATTGAAATCAAAACATTAAATAAAAAACCTTTATTAACGATTAAAGCAGACTTTACCGATACTATTTTATGGAGGGACTTGCAGAGGTATATGTAATAAAAAATTCGGCAAGTGCTCAGATAAATGATGAAGCAATAAGCGAGGTCAGAGACACTCGCTTATCACAGTTGATTCCTATTTCTTGGCGCAGCAGACCCCTCTAGCATCCTGCAAATGCTTTACACTACTTCTACTACTGTTTCTCCACTTTGCCATACTCCATGCTTTGTACAATATGCAAGAGCAGACAATTTCAATTTCTTTTTAGTCGGCACAACTGAGAAATAAACTTCCAATTGTTCTGATTGATTGCCCAATGTACCGGCAGGAACATGAGCTTGAGCCAATAATCTATCACCGTCATAAAGCTCTACTTTATCGATATAATGATCAAAATCATCAGGATGGCTATATTCTTTTCCGACCTGTACTTTTACCATTGATTTCTTTCCTTTTTCCATCTTTTCATCGCAGTAAATAAAAGGTGAATGTCTATCAACGTAATCTTTTTTTGCTTCTTTGTCTATTGTTGAGATATCAACATAATTGTTAATTTTCATAATTCTATTGTTTTAAGGTTAATTTTCTTTGTTTATTTAAAGATACTATTTATCGTTATCTTTATTTTGTGGTGGTCTTTTCTTATAATTTCTTTTACCACTTGGTCTTCTATATTTTCCGGTATTTTTCTTGTTTTCTTGCTTATTTTGAATATTTTCTTTCCTCTCTCTCCTACTATCTTTAACACTATTTCTTTCTTGCTTGTTATTTTGTTTATCCTTATTGTTTGGAAATGAATCAGAATTTCTATTCTTTTTATTATCATCTCTATTTCTGTCACCTCTTCTATCTTGCCTATCTTTATCTTTTGATGCTCTATTTCTAGGATTATTTTTTCTTCTATTGTTATTTCTACGGTTATTTCCTTTTCTGCGTTTAGTCCTTTTCTCTTCCGGCAATTCTATTTGACCTGTTACATCCGCAAAATCCATGTCATCTCCTGTATCTTCATTAACAAACTGAATAGCTCCTATTTCGAGAGGTTTCTCCCCTTTTCTATTCATACTCAATATCTCGTTGACGCGTTCTTTAGTAAGGGCATAAACTTTATTTCTATCCATTTCACCTTTCATGGAATAGTACATTATGCCTTTGAAAATATCCAGTTTCATAAGATATGCATTCCCTCCTTGAAGTTTAAGCACATCAGCTCTTTTAGGAAATCCTTCAAGGGCTTCTAAATAGACATCCAATTCATAATTGAGGCAACATTTTAATCTTCCGCATAGTCCCGTTAATTTGGACTGGTTTACAGATAAATTTTGATACCTCACCATCTCTGTCGTCACAGAAGTAAAATTAGTATGCCAAGTGGAACAACACAATTCTCTACCGCAAGAAGCTATACCTCCAATCTTTGAAGATTCTTGACGAATCCCAATTTGGCGCATTTCAATCTTCACTTTGAATTTATTTGCAAATACTTTTACCAGTTCCCTAAAGTCAACTCTACCATCAGATGTATAATAAAAGGTCACTTTTCGTTTATCCCCTTGATATTCTACATCACCAATCTTCATATCTATATTAAGGGATGCTGTTATGGCTCTAGCTTGAACCAATGCATCGTGCTCCATCGCTCTTGCCTCTTTAAGCTTCTCAAGTTCCCAATCATTAGCAACACGCATAATAGAGTTAAGCTCTTTATTCTTATTGATTCTTCGCTTTTTCATTTGCAAGCGTACCAAATCACCTGAAAGGCTTATTCTACCTATATCATATCCATTGCCTGTATTGATGAGTACCCAATCCCCCGTAACAATGTCCAAGTTGTTAATATTTCGACAAAATTCTTTTCTTGAACCGTCTTTGAAACTAACTTCATAAATACCAAAATCCTCTACATCAAAAATATTATTACTTGACATCCAGTCAAAAGTACTCAACTTTTGATTTCTGCTTTCCTTAATCCTTTTTTTCCTTTTTTCGTATTCTTCAGAGACCACACATGTCCAATTAACATCACTCATACAAATATTATTTTAATAAATAATTCAATCTAATTTCAATATAAATGCATAAAGGTAACCAAATAATATAAATATAAACACCTAAAGCTATTCAAATTGTTTTTGCTAAATTATAAAAAATTATAAAAAAAGCCAAATCAATTGACTTGGCTTTTTAAATAAATAATCTATTTGGGATTAATATGATTATTTTATTCCTAATTTTGCTTTTACTTTATCACTTATATCAGTATTTTTGTCAGCATATAGGATAAATCCCATACTCGCATCAAAAATAAATTCATATCCGTTCTCTGTAGCTACAGCATCAATTGCTTTTTGCACTTTATCTCTGATTGGCTTAAGCAATTCCTCACTTTTTTCCATTATTCTTTGTTGACTTTCTTGATCAAATTTATTCAACTTCTCTTCGTCTACTTTCAATTTTTGAGCTTCAACCTCTATTTGCTTTGGAGAAAGCAATCCTTTTTTTTGTTTCTGATCCAAATCTTGATACTTTTTTTGTAGAGCTTCCAGTTTTTTCTGACCTAAACTGATTAACTGATTTCTAAAAGTTTCAATATTTGCATTTGCTTGCTTGACCTCAGGAAGGTTTCCTAAAATAGCTTGTGAATTGATGTATGCAAATTTTTGTCCAAATGTGATATTTGCAAGAACCATAAAAGCTACTAATGTTACAATTTTTTTCATCTTAATGTCTATTGTTTTTGTATTAATTAATTTTAAAACCGCGAAGATATTATAAAATATTTATTTAATCCCTAATTTCTTCTTAATATCTGCTGTCTTATCGTATTTTTCGTTTACAAACAATACACCTGGCCCTGAACTTTTGTCTAAAACAACATCAAATCCCCTATCCTCAGCATAATTTGTGATTGCTGAAAACACCTTATCTTCTATCGGTTGCACGAGCTCCTGTCTTTTCTGAAATAGTTCACCTTTTGCTCCGAAATAACCTCTTTGAAGTTCCCTTACTTCTTTTTCTTTTGCAATAATAGCATCTTCTTTCTTTTTCTTCATATCCTCAGTCATCAATACTGACTCTGCCTCGTATTCATTGTACATCGCTTTTATTTTGTCTTGCTCTTTCATGATAGATTGTCTCCATTGTTTAGCAACTTTATCAAGTTCCATTTGAGCACTTTTGTATTCATCCATATTCTCTAATATATCACTTACATCAATTATAGCCACCCTTTGACCATAAGAATGAAAAGACATAATCGCTATAAAGATAATTGCAGCTAAGATTTTTTTAAACATAATAAATTGATTTTTAATTTTAATAAAATAATATTCCAATATTCTCTTGTATAACCCC
>JALVAD010000544.1 GCA_027011385.1 Saprospiraceae bacterium
CTGTATGCTCTGTACGACCAAAGGGAGTATGGAGTCATCACGGCTTGTTAGCTTGCGTTTTTTATTACAAAAAAGATGTTATTAATACTTTATTTATTGATTTAATATTATTTAATTCATATAGTATGTGTATTAAACCTTTCTCTGAAGCACTACCTAAATCAATTGAAAAAATCATCTCATTATCTTTTTCATCTTCATACATCATTACATTATGAATAATACCATATTTGCGATTTTCTTTTTCACTTCTTTCATTCCATTCATTGATTATTTTGCTAATTTGCGAATCAATAAATTGTTTTTCTTGATTATCACATGTTAATACTAAAAAAATAGAATCATAGAAGAAAGATTTTAGAACAAATTTGTATCTTAATTTACTTTCATCAATATTTATTTTTGGAGCATTTTTGTAATATTCTTTTCTTATTTTTTCTATTGGTAAATCTTCAAACCACATTTCAATTTCATTTTCATCAAAATCAGTATTGTGAGGCCTAACCAATAAACCAAATATTGATTTATTCTTCCATGCAATTGTGGTTTTAAAAGTTGTATTAATTACAACAATCTGTAATTTTAATTTCTGAATGTCATTTAGTGTAATATAAGCAAAATTAGTTGCATCAATACTTAAAAATATTTCATTTGTTGGCTTTTTTATTTTGGTTAATCTGTAAAACTCATTATGAAGTTTATTGTTCATCAAGTGAATAAACTGATTAGACATGAAATTTGCCCCAAATATTATAGATATTGGATTTTTGAAATTTTTATTAACTAATTTATTCATATCGCTATTCGTATTAATCTAAATGCAATGTAAAAAGATGCAGGGTCATCAACTATTCCACCTCCCAATGATATTACATCTTCAATTATTGTTGCCACCATTATGGCTATACCTACACCAACAGCTGCTGATTTTAGTGCGAAAGCTACTTTTTCATGCTCATGAAGAAATTCTGCAACCTTTAATTCTATAACTTTCGCATCATAATTACCTTTTCTTAATTTTTCCATAAATTTTTTAATATCTGCAATAACTGGAAGGTCAATTGAACCCGGTTTTTTGTCTACATCTTCATCTCCGTCATACCTATATTGGATTACTCCAGGAGCATATAGTTCTGCTACTAATCCATTCGGAAAAACTCTCTTACTTGGATAAAATGTTCCCTTTTTCCAAATAGAAGTATTTGAACAAAAAAGATTAGCCATAGCAACATATTTTTCAACTTCAACAGTTCCAGCACCAGAAGCTGCTCCTATTTTGGATTTTATTTCGAACAATTCACCAGTACCAACATCTGCTAAATCAACATACCCTGCCCCACCATTCTTTCCAGAATTAGGTATCATATACTCAGCCACAGCATTATTTGTTAAATTTAAGTAACAAACCCAATCTAACTCAATTATGAAATGTTCAAAGACTCCAGGAAACCAAGTTGGACTACACCTTCCCGCTCTTTTTGTTCCATGACAAAGCTCAGAACAATCAGTAGGCAGATATTCTCCCGCTAATTGTTTTCCGCATTCATTTGATAAATATTGTTCATTCGATAAAATTGTTTCTGTTAGATAATCTTCATATTCATCAATTTTTTCATACAACTTGTATTCACCTGATTCCGAATCTACCCACACATGATACCAAATATTAAAATCGGTTTGCGAAGATATGAAATCTTGTTCTGCGGCATCAAATTTATTATCACAAAAATTTTCATCAGCTGTTAAATACCCATGGCAAGTATGTCCTTTAGATTCAATATTATCAATTTCAGCCTGTAATTTACCTATAAGTCCAATATCAAAAGATGTATAATCATCTAGTGTCGAAGACCTGTTTTCTATATTTCCATTATCATTTGGTCGCGCTGTTGGAACACTTTCAGTAATTCCACCTTTAATAAAATGAAAACCCTTTGATAAAAGTAATGCATGATTTGAATTAGATTCAGACAAACAACAATTTCCTGCATTCAAACTCATTATAATATTTTCCAATTCGTCAATTCCCTTTTCAATTGCAAATCCCACATTTGTTGTAAGTGATCCAGAGTTTACATAATACGAATCAATAGCAGATTTAATTCTGAAATTGACCAATTCTCTAAGTGAATGGGTTAAACAATTATAAATTCCAGTTTCGGGTAGTCTGGTTTCCACCTTAAACTCTTTGATTACTTTTGTTGTAGATAAAACTTTCACAATCATTAGATAATAAGGTTGATTATCAATTTTACGCCTTGCTATACTCATCAACTTTTCAATTTCACCAGTCGCTTGTGATGCAATAAGAGGAAATCCAAACTCAAATACCTTAAAATCATTGTTCGGGAAATCATTTGCAATTAAGCATGCTTTCTCATTTAAGTTTGCTGGGTATCCACTTCTATCTAACCCAGAATTGTCCTCTTTTAGTTCAAAACAAGTTTGACTAAATAAAATATTTACGACTACAATTAAAATTACTGTTAAATTTACTTTTTTCATACTTAATATTTTATAGGTGTTTAATTAATAATGCAAGCTAACGGTAAATTGTAAGCGGAGGCTGTCCCGATAGGGTAGCTTCCGTCTTACAAATTGTTATGCCCTGTACCCTTAATTTATAATCGTCGTTTCAAAGTATCCATTCGTTATTACAATAATTTCAGGTGAACTTGTATCAAATATTTGAGCCGTATCAACTACAAATGAAGCTTGAAAAATACCTGTTACTTCACCAGTACTTTTATTGAAATTAGTCAATTGTAAATAATCTTCAATATCATCATCTGCATTCAAATAATAATAATTTCCAGCCACATCTCCATCTCCAATTCTTGTTGCATAGCTACATTGTAAGTCAATCTTATTGTAAAAATCAAATTGTTTCAACAGTTGTACCTCTACAATAGGCTTAATATAACTAAAATGAATAGTTTTCTTCAAGACATTATCACCTTTTAAGAGATCAATAAGAAGACTATAAGTTGAATCATTTCCATAACTAGGTGTCATGCGGGGACTAAATATCAATTCTTCTCCATTGATTAATCCTGATGCAATCCCATTATAAACCTCAGGCTCAATTATAGTTTCATCCTTCGAACATGAAATTCCAAATAATAATAACATGATGATAGCTAAGTACTTCATAGTTTAATAATTTTAACAGTTTCAGTACACCCATTCTTTATCAAATTTAAGAAAAGGATTTCACCCTTAAATCCTTTCAGGATTTTAGAGTATTGATGTCCCCCTTTAGACAACTCTCCTAATTCGGATTTGAAAACAATCTTTCCTTCAAGGTTTGTAACATTGATTTCAACAATTGATCTTTCTGATAATTCAAAATTAATGTTTACTTTATTTCCATAAATTGGATTTGGATAGACTCCTAAGGTTGTATTAATATTTTCATTATCAACTTGAAGTCCATATTCATCATAGCCCGCAGAACAAGCTTCGCCTATCAATGCAAAAAAATCCTGAGCGAATTCACCACATGACGACAAAGCATCGACACGGTAAAATTCATTTGTACCCAAGTTAGGAATTTCTACTTGTAAATCATCATTGTCCGAACCTGTAATATGAGTATAATTTATACCATCTGAACTAACATACCATTTCCATGTATAAACACCAGGACAACCATCTTGTATATTAGCAAACAAATCGAGCTTGCAATCTAACCCTGATCCATATTCTTCTATTGAAACATTAAAATCTTCGTTACCATTTCTGAAATTTGCTACAGTACAACCATTGGTTGCAAGTTTTTTTGCATTATTCCGATCAGCAAGTCCAGTTTCTCTCCCCTCTATATAAACATCTGGATTTGAATAATGAGGTATTACTTCAGAATTGCCTGCCCCATGTGAGTATAATATAGTTTTTTGTTTATGTATTTTTTTAAACCACAAACAACCTGTTTCCCAAGACCATGTATGAGCGTGTTCGTAGTTCCCTGAATCATCGCAATTAGCAGCATCTTCTGCATCACAAGGCTCATGTAAAGTTCCCAGTATATGCCCAACTTCATGAGAAAAGACAAATCCATTATTTACTCCAATTGATTGAACAACTCCATAGGCAAAACTATTTAATGGTCCCTCCCATGCAATACCAGCTGTTCCCCCACTATCCATAATACTCCGATCAACAAAAAGAATGACTATGTCAGCTTGATGTTGATTTCTTAGAGTAGATGCATCAGAGTTAAAACTAACTTCACTAAGTACTTCATCAAAACTTTTACCACCTTCATCTATATCTATTTCCGCTGTTGCTACTAATTGAAAATCCAAATCACAAGAAGAAACTGAACTATTCCTAAGGGCTTGATTAGTTATTTCAACTGAAGATATAGCTAAATTATCAATATTATTAACTCTTTCTTTCGCAGCATGTGTGTATAGAACAAGAATTTTCACATCACAATTACCACCTCCATTTCTCATTTGAGTTTCATTTTTATTTCCTCTTATTTCATCAGGAACTATGGCGCCTCCACAGGATTTTATATTATCACCGTCTGTTGGTTGTTGAACGATGATTTGTTTGCCTCCGAGATCTTCTATCGTGTAAAATTCATCTTCAAGTTTGATTTGTCCAAACTTTTCTCCATCTTTAGAAATTAAGAGAAGATAACCATTCCTGCAAATACATGTATCTTCTTTATTAATCTCTAATTCACCATACCAAGAATAATCATCTTCAGATTTGTACTTAACGCTTTTACCTTTAAAAACAATACCTTCACATAGTGAATTGAGAACATCAAGTTCTATTTTATTGTTTTCTAATGTACTCAAATCACCAATTCTAATCTTAGTAATTTTATCTATATCTACAACATTTAAGATTTTGGAATATCGGGTAGATTGTTCGTTCGATAATTCAGATTGTTCCCAACTATCACTGTAAATTTTGTTTTGGGCACTTACTGTTTGAATACCCATCGTTAATGCGATAACTAAAATTGCACTAAATAGTTTTGAAATATTTAATAAATTTGATTTCAATTTCATAATAAACCGTTTAAATTGTTAAAAAATATGATTATAATTCACCCTTATTGGGCATAACGGATAATGATATGCAGCGTAGCCTGACGTTAGGCGGCTATGATGTTATATCTAGTGTTAAGCACCGTAGTTCTATGTTGTTTGTTATTTAATATTCCGAATGACTTGTGCCGAGTTGTGCTGGCTGGATTTTTGGATTTACTGTCCTAAACATCCATTTTAGCCCAAAACCCAAGGAAAATATCATTTTTTCATTTTAGTTCTTAAAAAACAACAATCCAAGCGGCTTTTACCCGAGATTCACGAGCCATTGAACTTTAATTTTAGTCCAAAAAAGTAAAAATTTAGCGTTGAGATTTAAAATTATAATGCCTTAAATTTATAGACACCAAATTTTAGAGCCTTTTAGCCCGAAATTTCGATTCTTAAACTTTAAATTTCTACTTTCTCAAAACTTCAAGAGCCTTTACCCCGAAATTTGACCGAAATTTAGCAAAATTAGGCTAAACATCAAGGATTTAAAGAGCAAAACCCCTATTTTTTCACGTTTAAACCCAAAATTTAAGCGATTTTTAGCCGAATCTAAATGCGCGTTTGCAATTTTTTACTTTTTTCCCAAAGAGCTATACCTAAACTTTTAAATATTCATTTTACCCTAAATATTTTGGCGAGTTTTATGGGTATTTTACCGAACTCCTTAAAATTTGAAGCCGCCTAAAAGCCGCGAATTTTTATACGTTTTACTCTTAAAAAAACAACCCAAAATGATATTTTTCCGAATTCTAAATTCCGAATATTTTATTAAACCTTTACACCAAAATACAGCCACCGTTTAGCAAGAAATACACAAAAACCTTTTCTGCTATGGTGCTTAACGGT
>JALVAD010000545.1 GCA_027011385.1 Saprospiraceae bacterium
ATTTTAATCTCTATATCTTTAGGAGATTGATAGCTAAAGTGCAAAAGGTTTCCTTTGATTTTTACTAATTCATAATCTATATCACCGACTAAAGCTTCATGAACTACAGCATTATTCCAACTAAATATTTTTTTGTTGTAAATTCTTTTTTTCCAAGATGGATACCAACCGGAAAATTTGACCCAAGAACCTAAAAAATTACTTAAAACATTAATCTGGTAAATTGTATTATCCTTTAGTTTTATATTTTTAATTGATACAGATAATTTATCTGAGATTACTTCGTCTGCATCTACTGATACAATCCAATCATTCAATGCTTTTTCAGCTCCAAAGTTTTTGGTATTAGAATATCCTTTCCACTCTTGAATATAGACTTTAGCGCCCTTGTTTTTAGCTATTTTAACGGTATTGTCATTGCTTTGAGCATCTACAACAATTATATCATCGCTTATTCTTGATGCGGCATCAATACACTTAGCTATGTTTCTTTCCTCATTGAGAGTGATAATAACTACACTAAATTTATTCATAAGCATTTAACCTTTTGCAATAAATCCCGGATTTTTTAAAGAGGGTTTATTGTATTTCAAAGCGCTATTGTCATCAAAAGATTTTATGCTTCCCCCCGCTTCTTCCAAAATAATTTGTGCTGCTGCTGTGTCCCATTCCATTGTAGGTGAGAATCGAAAATAAACATCTGCATTTCCTTCGGCTACCCTTAAAAATTTCAGGGAACTACCCATTTGGATTACAGTGGGGTTTTTAAATGTCTTTAAAAAATCTTGTTCTTTTTGACCTAAATGAGACCTGGAAATAAATATTTTTAAGCCATTTCTATTCAAATCAACTTTGTTTGAGTTGATTTTGCTCTCCTTTCCATTGGAATATTTATATGCTCCATTTTTTTTTGTAGCATAATAGCACTCTTTAAATACCGGAACATATATAATACCAAAAACAGGATTTTTCTCCTCTATCAAAGCAATGTTTACCGTAAATTCATCATTCTTTTTAATGAATTCCTTCGTTCCATCTAAAGGGTCAACCAACCAATAATATTTGAAATCTTTCCTGTTATTATAATCAATAAGAGTGCTTTCTTCAGCTATAACAGGAATGTTAGGCGTTAATTTATTTAATCTTTCAACAATATAATCATTTGCAAGTTTATCTGCGATTGTAACTGGGCTATCATCGGGTTTTAATTCAATAGTATGGTCAAATCCGGTTTTGTACACATCCAAAATAAGAGAAGCTGCATGATGTACGATATCCTTTAATGGTTCAATTAAATCTTTGTAATTCATAGTAGTTTTATACGCTTCTATTTATTTTTGAACTCATTAACAGAAGGATTTTTTGGTAAATATATAACAGTTGCGGTATCATTAATCTGATATTTCACAGTCTTTAAAAAATCATTTCCCATATATTTTTTTCTTTTTGCAGAAAAAACATATGTATAAAAATAGCCGTCGGTATAAGTTTTGCCTCTAATCACCACAGATTGTTTCTTGTCAATACGAGTTATTTGTGCAATCGCTTCCATATGCTTAGTAGGAAGA
>JALVAD010000546.1 GCA_027011385.1 Saprospiraceae bacterium
AGTGATTAAGCCCTTGAAACCTCTGGCAGCAATCATCATTGCAGACATCGAAACCAAGATCTATGTGCTTTTGTTCGACATTGGCAAGCATCCATGAACGAGCAACAATAGTTTGAGCTTCCGTGTATCTAGCCGGACATTCTGAACTCATCTCCGAAGTAGCAACACTGGCAAGATAATCTTCAAGTGGCAATTCATTTATCAGCATTAGGTTTCCGTCCTTAAGTGAAAATTCCAGCTTATGAGACAGTTTTACTTCAATATGTTTAGCCCAATGAAAGCCTCTACCCGCTACCACGCTTTTTACTATGACAAAATCCTTTGCCTCTGCTTGCTCAATCTCAACTTTTTCTGCATCAAATCCATTAAAGTAAATTCTTTGTTCCTTGGCTTCAAAAACGATTAATTTATGTTCTAGTTCTACTTTTTTATTATCAAAAAATACATTTATGTTTTTTGAATTAGCCAGATCCAAGATAACGGTCTTTTGACTGTCTTCAGGCAAAATAATACCTACTCTCAATAAAGGTTCTGATTTTGGTATGGAGTCTGGAACTAACATTTACAAATTGTTTTTGTTACTCAAAAAAGCATCAACAGCAGCTCCAATTGCGGGTGCTTCTCTTAATCCCGATATGGTCAAAATATCAGTATTAAAAATCTCATTTTTCAAATAATGTTCAATGAGTTTTTCATTATTTGTATCTTCAATCAAAGTCTTTAAATTAACCAAAATATCTTTCCATAACAAGGTGGTTGACTGTGATTCTTTCAATAAATCTCCAAGTCTTTGCCCGATGACTATTTTGTCCAATAATGTCCCTCTAAAAGAATGATTCTTTTTTAGTTTTGGCTTTGCAGCATTGATAAACTCAAATAACCCAGAATAACCTGAATATAGAGTTAAAATCCTTTCAAATATTAATATTGAGAGATTCTTGCTGACTTCATTTATAGTTTCGAGTGCGGAACTTTCATTGGCTATTGCTCTATGGAGTATTTGGGGGGGATAAATTCCTTGCTCATTCAATTGTTCTACGGGGACACCTGATTTTATACTGTAAATATATTGGATACCACCGGCTGAAGCATATCTCTCAAAAGACAAATCCGACGCTCCTTTCATTTCCCAGGCTTTGGCTATCCAAGTCTTCATATTGTCAAAAGTAATCAATTTTCCATTTAATTTCATCGCATCTGCAACACCTGTTCCCCCTCCCAAATAGTAAGCATATTCAACCCCTTTGAATGAACCAGAAATATCATATTCTTCGCCTATACCACAGTAGTCAGCATCGCTACCAAGGTGACTAATAGGATAAAAATCTATCTTTGCATTTCTTAGTTTACCCTCAATAAACTCTACAAATTTTGGCATTCTGGGACCATTTGCTAAAGCTGATATCCCTCTTTTATCTACAGTTTTCAAACCCGGCATACCAAAACCAATCAACAATTTCCTGTCAGGATTATTTTTAGACAATTCAATAATGACATCCGAAGCTGCATGCATATAAGCCAATCCTTGGCTAATCTCTTCATCAGTAAGATTGATACCAGTATTCATTTCTGCCAATTGAGTTTTTATATCAACAGGCTGAAAAGTGCCATTATAGCTAGAATATTCGCTATATTTTTTTTGAATATTGATATTTGTCAAGCTAAATCCCTTACCTTTAATGTCAACAATCCATCCACTTATCTTGGTAGCTCCTCCATCAATACCAAGTAACAATATATCTTGCATATCTTTGTATTAATCTTTTTTATTAAAACCAATTCTTCTCAAAATCACATGCTTTCTCATATCATCTTTAGCTTCATCATTTCGCATTATCAAATCATCGCTTATGGCGTGATCCGTACCACCTGAATGCCTTATCACTTCATAAATAGGGTCGTAAATTCTACCTATTTTATAATACTCTGATATTTTCAAGACCATCTCATAATCCTCACCATAATTTCTTGCATAAGCATCGTCGTTAATCGAAAAATATCCCATTTCCTTTATTATATCAATTGGAATGCATCTAGGTGCTCCAGCTCCGTTTATCCTTAAAAGATTATTTCTCCCATTATCATCCGTCCATTCGTCATGAGTAACCACAGGAATATCTTTCATTCTCTTAAGCGAACCGTCATCGAGTTTTTCCCACACTTCATAAGAACCGATTACCATTCCCACTTTATCATCAGAATTAAATACTTCCAAAACCTTTTCGACTGCATCAGGTTTTAGTCTATCGTCTGAATCCAGTTGTACATAGTATTTACCCTTAGCATTTTTAGCACCAATATTCAAGCATAATCCTATATTATTGATATCTATCACTATCAATCTGATTTCGGGTTTGGATGGGTCATATAGTTCACCACCTTTCATATATTTTCTCACTACATCAGCTGTGGGATCGTCTTTACCTCCATTCACGACAATTATCGCTTCGATATCCTTAACTGTTTGTGCTTGTATTGACTGTATAGCCGTTGCAATAAATTCAGGTCTATGTCCTACAGGAATTATCACAGAAACTTTCAAACTATATTCTCCTTCATATTCATTGTCAGACTCCATAAACACTCCCGGTGCAAGATATGCATTTATCCTTTTTAAGTGATCGGTCACCACTTTTTCAGCTTCTAATTGGACATCCTTACCGGAAAGCAGATAATCAAAAACATTAGTTTCTTTGCTTTCAGCGATTACGGTATAAAACGAACCGCTATATTTATTTGATATTCTGACAATATTGAATAATTCAGAAAACTTTAATCTTAAATCGTACTTTACTTTATATTTTAAACTTGTATCAACACCTCCTACTAAATCCAAAACTTCCCTTCTCAGAAAAAACACCTTTCCAATATCAAGGTTATCTCTAACCCTTCCTATATGATGATTCAACAAATGGACTTCCTTGATATCATCATTTTTCTTCAAATCATAATCAGCATAAAAAAGTCCGGCACTAGGATTTCTCTCGGCTCCAAAAATAAACCCTTCCAAAGCGGCCTCCTTGAGGATAACAGGGTGTTTCCTATTATCTATATATAATATAAAACTATTGAAATATTGCTCCATTGCTTCATACAACAACTCTGCATAGCTTTTATCATCAATCGCTATCCATTCAAAATCTATATTATTTTTATTGAGTAAAGAAGCTGTTTCGCCGCTTATCTCCCCTATAAAAACGATATTGTAATTCTTTTCAGATTGATCGATAATAGATTGAACTGTATTTGAAAAAAAACCGTCAGTTTGACTGGAATGCAATACGATTGTAGTCAATTCACTCATAAGAATAGTTTGTATTTTTAATAATCCACAAAGCTAAAAATAACTATTCAAATAGTTTAATTATAATATAAATTGTTTGAAAACATCCGATAAATTGAGATTGATATTATTGAAAAGACAGATTTCAGAACACAACCTCTTGAAAATTTTTTAATCATTACAAATTAAAGAATCAAAAAACCGCAAAGCGATTTAATGTGATCAGCTCCGTATGAAATGTGGGGTAATCGAAAAAAAGGGAAAAGAACGCCGGAGGTGTTCAATATTATAGCCCTTATTCTATTTTGATCTCGTTTTGATAACACAAAAGGGTCAACGATCCCTTTATGTATCTCCGAAGTATAAAGTAAGTACTACCCTTTAGTGTCACAATTGGTATTTAATCCATCGATAATTATAATCGGAAAGCTACCACCATCTGCATAAAACTGAATATTGATAGGACCAAATCTGTGATTGACTAGATATGTAATCTTTGTTATTTCATATTCTGCCCCGCCTTTTTTAACAATCAAAGTATTAGAAGGTAAAGTTTCATCTATCTGAAAAGCTTTTAATATCCAGCCATAATTTTCAACTTCAAATTCATCATTGACTATTTCCCTAACAGTTGTTTTTCCATTATCGGTATGTGTATATTTATCACCTTTTTTACCGTCAAATTTCACGAGTACAAAGGGATCTTTATCATCAGTTGAGCCATAATCAAAAGTTGCAATGGTGTTGGTAGAAATTTTTGCTCTGAATATCATTGGCGAATCACCGGAAATCTTTTCACCCTTATAGCTAATCTCCCCCAATTGCTCTTCGATATTTTTTAAATCTGCTTCAAATGTAGTTACACCATTATCGTTGGTGGTTACTGATACCTTACCGGAAATATCCCAACCTCTGGTTTTTAAATCCCAATAATTACCGACTTTCCCTATCGTTTTACTAGCTGTCAAATCCTCACCTTTGAAAGGATCCGAAGAGGTATCATCATCTTTTCCACAGGAAAAAATAAAACCCAAAATAAATAGAACAAATAAAATCTTTTTCATGGCAATTCAATTTTTTGTTAATAAATAATAATACAAAGATATGCTTAGAATTAGCATCACACAATGACACAAATGCGTCATTTTTTATTTAAAGATTTTAAATTCCGTATCAATTCTTTGAGATCTACATCTGTATTTGCCGGAATTACCAATTCTTCACTATGACTTAAGGTTCTATCCGTATAATAATATACCAATTTTAGCCCATAGAATGGTTCTTTTATGATTTTTACTTTTGTTATGCCGGATAATGGGAAATCCCAATTGTGAAAATAACCATTTACATAAGCGTATTTAGCTCCTATTAGTATTTGGCTATCTCCCTTATTATTTTTGAACCTGTAGTAGTATGGCATTCCATAGGCAAACAAAGCTAAAAAGACTATCAATCCTACTAAAACACCGAGCATAGCTAATTTTCCTTCGTCAATAAACAGGATAAAAAGCCCAAAAACAATTATAGATATAAATGATATAACAAAGAGGATAATCTGGTTTTTCCCCACTTCCTGAGTAAACAGATGTTTTACATATTGTTTTTTCTGTTCAGCTGTTAATGTCCATTGAGCTATAAGGTTTTCTCCGGAAATCAATTTTTGAAGCTTTCGTTCCCTACTGCGAAACATAAATCCAATAATCAGAGATACAATGAAAAAGAAAATCGAGATCATCACAATGGCAGGATGTATTTCTATTATTTCTGAAAATGTAAGAATAATAACCAATGCAAAAAATCCGGCTACATACCATGAATTTCTGACAATTGAAGTCTGGTTGTTTTTTAGCTCGATTTTTTTATTGATTTTTTCAATTTCAGTAGGTATTATGCTAATTTTTTGCATCAGTGTTTCTTGTTCTATATTTATTTTTTTAGAGCTTATTTCCTCCCCACAATTAGTACAAAACCTGGCATTATCAGGAAGTTTTGCTCCACAATTAATACAATATTTCATTTTTCAATATTTTATTAAAATTTTTTAATTTTCCAGTTGTATTTTGTCAGCTTGTTTGTAAAGATCAACTCTTTTTTATCTTTAATATAATTCACGATAAAATTTCCTTTGACCCCGTGGAAAATCACATTACCTTCATACTTATTTGAGCCGGTTGCATATAATTGAAACTCAATGACACTATTTCCGTCTTGGCCTAATGCCTTATCCCCCGATTTATTAATGTCAATAATAGCGTGTTTATCGCCAAGCAATACCCCTGTTGGATCATACCATTTGCCTTCTATTTTTGACAACTCCTGAGAAACCGAAACCGGATTTTTGGAATTATCTATATTTGTCATCAATGTTTTAAGGATAAAAAACAGCGCAATAACTCCAATAAGACCCACTACAATTTTCATGGATCTTGAGAAAGAAATTGAACTATTATAATCCATTTTATTATCAATGGTTTTTTCTTTAGATTGCTTATCTTTTTCCGTCACCGGAGTGCCGCAATTTGTGCAGAATTTAGTATCCTCTTTTATTTGAACTCCACAATTTGTACAGTATTTCATGATTTTTTTAGTTCTATGATTATTATCTTATACTCTATTC
>JALVAD010000547.1 GCA_027011385.1 Saprospiraceae bacterium
ATTATAAATAAGAATAATAACAGCGATGTAATAATTCGTATCTTTTTAATTGACCAGAGGCTGATTAAAAAATAAACAGCAAAGAAAATGAACAAAAGTGTAGAAAACTTAAAAATATCGTGATAAAACCCGTTGAACTCTTTTGTAAGCAGGTCATTAAAGTCAGAATAATAAGGATAAAGCAGATATAATTCATAAGCTCTTAGGATAAAATCCAGCATAAAATATATAAATAGGAATTTAAGCAAATCCAAAGAAGAAGAGGCAAGTTTCCTTTTAATATACAAGCTTTGTTTGGTCATTAAAACTTTATTTTATTTGTTTTGTAACACCAAAAAAACTAAAGTAATTCAAAGCTTTTTCCTGGATAATTCTAATTAGTTACAAAATGCAAATCGTAAAGTTTAGTAAAAAAATAGAAAAAGCAAAACTTCGGATATTAATTTTTTGAATTATTTAAAAGTTTGAGAATTTCCTTGTCATTTGTCATCCCAAAAACCGTAGATTTATACTTGCTTATTATATTCAAATCCGGTTTGTATTTTAGTAGCAAACTGACGAATTCTTTGTTTCCATACATTGTTGCCCACATTATAGGTGAAAAATTATTTATGCCATCTGTATTATTGATATTTGCTTCTTTTTCTAATAGTATTTTGCCCATATCTATATTATTTCCTCTAATTGCTGCTACCAAAGGACACAGGGAAAATCTTTTGTCAGTTAAATTGATATCAGCTCCTTTTGAAATAAGAAAATTTGCTATTTCGTTATGTCCGTAATATATTGCCTTATTCAACGCCGTCATTCCAACCGGATTCATTGCATTTATATCTTCTCCATGGTTCACTATAAACTCTACAATTGGTAAGGATTTTTTGTTTGAGGCAATAATAAGTAAGGTATTTCCAGCTTCATCTCTTGCATCTAGGTTTGATTTATTAGCAATGCTTTTGAATAATTCAAAATCACCTTGTTTTACAGCTTTTATTATAGCTTTATTTGCTGGTTTAACATTATGAATGGAGATATTATTACTTATAAATATATCTACAATACTATCATTGTATTCTTTTAATGCGACCTGCATAACACCATCGGAGTGAATACTTTTCTGATTCGTTTTTGCTTTGTTTTTTAGCATTAGTTTTGTGAATGGAATATTCCCATAGTAAGCTGACCAATTTATAGCTGGGTCACCATTATTGTCCGGGATATCCACATCTGCATTATTTTTAATTAGATACTCGGCTATTTTTGTAGATTTATAACCACTTGACATCATCAAGGGAGTTGAACCTGTTTTTGTTTTATTTTTTAAATTAGGATTGGCACCATTTTCAATTAGTATTTTTACTAAATCAATATCTTCTACCATTACAGCATGTGTCAACAAATTTACACCGTTTGAATCATATGCATTAACATTAGTGTTATTTATCAGCTTTTTCACTGATGCTATATCTTTTTTCTTAATTGAATTAACAATTTCAGATATATCAAATACTGTTTTGCTTTTAGTTTTATGATTAATTGTCTTGCAACTTGAAATTAGTATAATTATAC
>JALVAD010000548.1 GCA_027011385.1 Saprospiraceae bacterium
GCCAAATAACAGTAGAGAACAGGGTGGTGATAATTGGCGTAATATTACTCGTTGGATCGGTTGTAATTACAAGGCATTTATTATTGACTAAAAAAAGAGATGATGAAAAACCTACTAATGATGAGTTTAATAGTCATATGCTATATGACAATAGCAGTATTAGTGATTCTAATATGAATTTAACTAAGTTTTTAGGGTTATTGAAAGAGAATAATAAATTGCTTAAAAACTTCAATAATTTTAAAAATAATCAAAAACAGCCTCACGAAACAATAATTGAAAATAAAAAACCAATCCGCGCAGTTCCTGTGGCATTCATTAAGAAAAAGGAGAAATCATTTTTAAGTGATATTAATGAGGTCATTGATGATAATTATGACAATCCAATGTTTGATGTTCAACAGCTAGCCGATAAGTTATATATGAGCAGATCTCAACTTTACAGAAAATTTAATCCCAAATCAAAAATCACTATTGCTCAATATTTGAGGAGGTATAGACTGAACAAAGCTAAGGAATTATTGGAAAATACAGAATATAATATTTCTCAGATAATGTATAAAACAGGTTTCATTAATTTAGCGAGCTTTAGTCGAGCTTTTAAAATTGAATTTGGTAAGAGTCCAAAGCTTTTTAAAATGGAATTGGACAAATCGTATGTATAAATACATGCTTTGTCTCTTTTTTTGCTACAAAATGATAAAATTTTGAAAAATACGGCAAACACAAATATATAAAAATGACATAATTTTGCAACATAATATGAAAACAAAAAACGAAATTTTAAAAATAGCTGAATCATTTGTCCGGGAATATAAAAACGGACAAATTGAACCTGCCCATATTCTAAAGGCTTTGATGCAGAAAACATTTGGCTTAAGAAAATCATTAAAGGAATTAAGCTATGATGTGTATTACATTGAAGAGTGGGCTGAAATAAGAATAGATAGTTATAAAAAATCTTTGGATGTCAATGATTCAATAACGCTTAGTGATAAAACAAAGCTGGTTTTTCAAGAGGCGGAGGAAATAATGAATAAAAAAGGTATTCCTGAAAATGAAAGTATTTTAGTTTCTTTGAGTATTCCGGGAGTTGGATTTAGCTATGATGAATTGAAGAGTTTCATTATAAAACCAGATGAATTTATATCAAAAATAAAAAGTTTTACCGAAAATGAGACATTAATTGATGAAGGTAGTTCTGATGATGACATTGAATACTGTATCAATCTGAATAGATTAATTGAGAGAAAAGAAGGCCATCCGATAATCGGAAAATCAACAGAAGTCCAAATTATAAAAGAAACACTTATAAAATGGGTAAAGCCGAATGTGCTCATTGTTGGTGATTCGGGTGTCGGCAAGTCATCTGTTATCGAATTGTTTATTAATGATATTAATAATGGTTTAGTTCCCGAATCTATTAGTGATATTACGGTTTATGAATTGGATATAAGTAAGCTAAAAAATCAAGTAAAGTATAAAGGAGAATTAGAAGACAGAACTAATACAGTAATTTCAAAAATAAAAAATAATAGAAATTCAGTATTGTTCATTGATAATATTCATAATATATATGACAAATCCAGTGAATTATACGAAGTCGGGTCTATTCTGAAATATGAAATGTCCAAAGGGATAATAAGCGTAATTGGAATATCAAATATTGAAGGATATACCAAAAATATAGAATCAGATAGCAATTTGAATGACAACTTTGAAAAAATTACTATTGAGGAACCCAATAGTGAAAACTCTCAAAAAATACTTTTATCGATTCAAAACAAACTGGAAGAACATCATGGATTGAAATTGAATGATGAAATAATCCCAAGAGTAATAGATTTGAGTAAAAGATATTTTACATCTTCCGGACTTCCTCAATCGGC
Source organism: Saprospiraceae bacterium (assembly GCA_027011385.1). Classification (GTDB taxonomy): domain Bacteria; phylum Bacteroidota; class Bacteroidia; order Chitinophagales; family Saprospiraceae; genus JADJGA01. Next base: position 1,890 of record JALVAD010000548.1, read on the forward strand.
AATAGTATTACTAGATCAGACTTTTGCATCCGTTAGGACAATGCTGAGTCCATCTAAAAATGAACTTGAAAAATTGAAGTTGGAGTTTGATAATTTATCAGATCCAGATGATGATTACAAGAATTTTTATTCGAAAGTAATTGAGGATTTGCATCCGCTATTAGTATTGAAAGCAGAAGAAAATATTGATAATAAACAGGAAGACTGGAAAGAAAAATGTAAAAATATATTAAAAAACGCCGAATCAACTTTAAACAATAAGAATTATATTGTTGATGATTTGGAATTAAACTATTCTGTTTCTAAACGAACTTCAATACCATTAGGAAATATAAATAAATCAGAGAGAGATAGATTGATCAATATGGATCAAGAATTGAAAAAGAGAGTTGTAGGACAAGATTTTGCTATTAAATCAATAGTAGAGGCTGTGTTTGAATCAAGAGCCGGTCTTGCAAAATCAAATCAACCAATCGGATCATTTTTCTTTTTAGGTCCTACCGGAACAGGAAAAACTGAGTTAGCAAAAGCATTATCTGAATTTTTGTTTGACGACGAATCTAGTCTTATCAGGTTTGATATGTCAGAATTTAAAGAAGAACATTCTGCAGCACTATTATATGGAGCTCCTCCGGGTTATGTAGGTTACGAAGAGGGTGGAATGTTGGTAAATAAAATCAGAAAGAAGCCGTACAGTGTTGTGTTATTTGATGAAATAGAAAAAGCTCATCCTTCTGTCTATGATATTTTTCTCCAAATTTTGGATGAAGGTGTTTTGCATGACAGACTGGGCAAAAAAGGTGACTTTACGAATGCCGTAATCTTATTTACTTCAAATATAGGAAGTGATTATATAGCAAAATATACAGAAAAAGGAGAATTGCCTTCTTCAACAGAACTTATGGAGGTAATGAGCAATTACTTTAGACCTGAATTTCTTGCAAGATTGACAGCAATAGTACCTTTTTCACCGATTAGTGAAGATGTTCTTGTGAAAATATTTTCTATTCATCTGCAAAAGTTAATAAACAGAACAAAGAAACTGGGAATTTCATTTAAAGTCGAAGAGCCTGTTATCAAAAAACTGGCTTTACACGGATTTACGCCCAAATATGGAGCCAGACCTTTGATAGGAGTTATAAGAAACAAGCTGAGAAAACCTCTTTCTAAATTGATAGTAAGTAATGAAGTTGGAAAAGGCTCTGAAGTTATATGTAAACTAAGCAAAAAGGCTGAAATTAAATGGGAAATAAACAATTAATTTATTAATAAAAATAGATAATTATGTTAGAATATGGTATTGGAAGTACAGAGGTCAAAACGGAAGTAAGCGAAAGCATTTCCGAGATACCTCAAAATAGGACGTTAATGATCGAAAAGTTAACTAAAGATGCACCTCCCAGTCCTGAAATAGTACAAAATTTGACTAATATACAGGATGTTTTTAAAAAATTCAATCCTTCCATAGAAGTTGAATTTGAAGACAGTGAAGGGGCTTTGCAGTCAGAGAAAATGCTGTTTGGAAATTTAGAAGATTTTGGAGTAAAAGGAATTACCCGTCAAAGTGAATTTCTGAAATCTTTAGATGAACAGAAAGCTCAATTTTATCAGATAGTGAAACAATTGAAAAAAAATAAGTTACTGCGTAAAGCTCTGTCCCAAAAAGAAACCAAAGAAGCTCTATTGACGGCGATTTATAGTATGATTAAAGAATTAGATCAAAATATATAATATTATGGCAAAAGCAGAATTACAAAAAAAGATTATTACAGTCAATAAGGATAATATTGGCAAATCTTTGGAAAAAATTGAAGATTCCAATTCATCAATGCAAGAATCATTGAAAGCACTTACTGTTGTTGGAGGATATAAGATGATAGAATCTTCTATTGAAGGTTCTCAAAATTTGAACCCTGAAAGAAAAGCGCGTAAAAACATTTTCCTTTCTGATTCTTCCAAAAAAGCGGAAAGGCAAAAATTAAAAAACACTCTTGAAATATGGGCATCTGTATTATCTTCATCCGAAGATATAGACGAAATGATGAGTATGTCTTTGGGAAGTGCCGAACAGGCTGAAAAAACTTTTAGCAAAAATATTGGGAAAGCATTAAAAGAGTCTCTTGACTTGGAAAGAGCTTATAGGTCTGTTGCTTTTTTCTTTAAAAATGCAGAGCAGGACAAAATAAAAAATTTCGCAGTAATGAATGCTGAATTAGAGCAATTAAAAGACCTTGATAACCCGCAATTTATAGATGCAGTCAAAGAAGAATTTGTAAGTAGTTATGACAGACTTGATTTAAGAGATAATTATGGCTTGCTTATAATCCCCGGATATCTGGGATCCAATAAAGTCGTTGAAAAATGGGCAAAGATAGCTCACGAAAATAAAGTTATGATGGTAACTGATTTTGAACATTTTGATGCTCCGGATGATGTGTTGGAAATGTTTGATTCTGCCAATCTTAGTGGAGGCGATGCTTATAAATCCAATGTCATTATGACATGTAATTGGCTTGTAGGACGCGCCAAGGAAGAGCAAGTCGGTGAGGAAGAAGATCTTTATGTTCCACCATCAGGTGCTCTTGCAGGAACAATGTACAAAACCCTAATGTCTCAAGTGGCGGCAGGTAAAAAACATGGTAGTCTGAGTGAGGTAGATGGGGTTAAATTTCCTTTGAAAAAAAGTGAAATTGCTCATTTAGAAAAAATAGGTTTAGTCCCAATGGTAAATGAATATGGTAAAGTAATGGCATATTCCGCAAAAACCCTATTTAACGGAGATAATTTAGGATTACAAACTTATTCAGTTGTAAGAGTTTTTGATTATGTAACAAAAGTACTTATGGATTTCTTGAATCGAAGAGCCTTTGAAAACTTCAACATGAAAACTAAAAGAGATATTCAGAGTCAGATTATACGCTTTTTGGATAGTATTACCGGACCCGGAAAGTTAATAGAAAGCTTTTCAATAAAAAGATTTGAACAAGATCCAAAGCAAAAGGATCGCGTATTTATCGATATAAGTATGAAACCTTATTTTCCCGCAAAAAACTTTTTATTAAAATTGGATGGACAAAAAGGTGATGACGGGACTGAATGGGATACAGATTACGAACAGAAATAGTACTAATACCAAATTACTGTATTCTGATATATGATCCTTACACAAGTATATTATTTATTATTTAATCATAAAAAAATTTAATTATGTCTTTTAAAGCAACATTAAACTTAGGTGACGACAAATTTAGATTATTAAGTGTAGATTTTGATTTTAGTCAATCACATGATTACAAAACACAAACCCCCACAGGAGAAGTTATGATGGGAAGCATTAGCGCATCAACTATAGTAACAAAGAAGTCAACATTAATGAAATGGATGTTGGAGAGAGGTATGGAAAAAGATGGTTCAATTGTTTTCCACAATAAAAAAGATGACTCTTCATGGAGGACATTGAATTTTAAAAAAGCATATTTGGTTAATTATCATGAATCTTTTTCTGACGGAGGAGAATTGCATTGTCATCTTGAAATTATAAGCCCTGAAATTTCACTCGGTGAAGGTGCAGACTGGAACGCTTCGTTTGATGATCCTTACGCAGATGATTAATTTGAATCATGGCTTTAGAAAGTAAACTGATATTAAAAGGGCATTCCAAAGAAAATAAAGGGATAAATGTCCTAGATTGTCATTATGGTATTGTCCGAAAAACAGATGATTTGGGACGTCCTTTTAGTGATGCGAAAGCAGGTATGATTGAACTGAGTTTAATCTCAGGAGATGATCCTGATTTAATAAACTGGATTTTTGCTTTGGAAGCTATTGAAGGAGAGATAGTTTTTTATAATAAAAGAACCAATAATGCAGTAAGCAAAGTGAAATTTAAAGATGCTTATATTGTAAATTATGAATTTAACTATTCTTCCTTTGATTCGGAAGTTTTAAAAATCACTATTTCAGCAGGAGTTATTACATTAGGTAACTATACACATCATAATAC
>JALVAD010000549.1 GCA_027011385.1 Saprospiraceae bacterium
GTAATATATCTTCATATCGTTTTTCTACCGCTAACATTTGCACATAAAAAACTTTTTGAAAGTTACCTCTAAATTTGTTGACAAAATCAATAGTTTGCTCTTTAGTTAAGTAAGTTTTTAATATTTTATAATATTTTATGCTGCTTTTTCTTGAAACATAATTTTTTAAAGCTTCTACATATAATGCCTCTTGTTGTTTTTTATCTATGGTTTCGATAATATACTTATCAAATTGATCCGGCCATATATTAAATGCCATTTCGGCTATTCTATTTAATTCTTGTATTGCATTTTTTGATTGATACTTTAATAGCAGTTGTTTTGCGATTTCGGCTTCATTTTCGGCATATATCTCTGCTGTTTTAATCCATAAACTTTCGTCATCCGATATTTCTGCAATATTTAATAGAATATAGGCTGAATCTATTGATTCAAAATGATTTTCTTGTATCTTTTTATACAAAAATTGAGCAACTTCTTTATTGGTTATAAGAGACTGAAACAATATTTCAAAATCTTTCATCAAATAAATAGGTCTTTCATCAGATGTTTTTTGGTTGTCATAATAAGAGATACGGTCAAAAATAAGTTCGACAACTTCAAGAGTTGCCTTATTAGATTTTATTATAGTGTTAATTACGTTGGAAATATCCCTAAAATATTGTTCCAGTATTTCTGATACTTCATTGTTATATTCACCATCAAAAACGTAATTATCATTATCTAAATCCGGCAAATCTTGAATACCTTCATACAAACCTAAAAGTATGCGAAATGCATCTAACAAGTTGCCTTTCTTTATATAGGTAATGATAGATTTAATATGTGGTTCAAATTCCCCTTTAATTTTTTCAATTGCCGCATCATATTCGATTTCCCAATGTTCTCTGTAACCATGCTCATAGTCATCATGATATGATAAATCATCTAAATCTAAATCGGACAATGTCGAGTGAATCTTTAATCTTATTTCTTCTATTTTTTCTCCAATTAAAGCATCTAATTTACCGGCTTCACTTTCTGAAAAGACTAAAAATTGTTGTCTTAAATCATTATCTCTGTCTAATAATTGCTCTAAAAACGATAATTTTTTTTTCGTATCAATTTTGGAATATTCGTTTATAAAATCAACATCCGAAAGCGTAGGAATAACAGATGATACTTGATAATCTCCTGCCAATATTTTAAGGCTAAAAGCCACCAAATGTTTACAGATGCCTTCGTGGTCATAAGGACAATTGCAATCTAAATGCAAACTATTCCTATCATCAATTATATGTACTTTATAAGGACGTGATCCATTTACAACGGCATCATACCGGTTGCCGGTTTTCGTAATCTTTTGAACGGCGCCGGACTTATACAAGCTTTCGCCTCTTTTAAAACTACTAATACTTGCCAACTCTTCAATATCTTTGATAGTAAAATGACAAGAAATACTATTATTTTCAAGGTCATTAGATTTCATAAGTTAATTATTTTAATGTTCATTTTCCTTATAGTGGTTCCGTATAAAAATACCATCGTCGCACTTTCCGATTTCTCCACACACAGCAGGCGC
>JALVAD010000550.1 GCA_027011385.1 Saprospiraceae bacterium
CAAATATACTTAACCATTTAAGTTTTTTGCTAATTATAGAATTATTATTTTAAAATCCTAATCATATCCAACTCCAATGTGTTTTCAGGAGTCTCTATTATTCTTCCTATTTCCTTGTTATTTGATAGGAATATAAATGTGGGAACATAAACGATATCTCTTGTGTTTTTTTTGTAATCAGGAGCAGTCTTATCGTGATCCAAAGCCGTGAAATGAACATTCCTATAATTGATGTCAAGGTAGTCCAATATTTTTATAAATCGAGGGACTTCTCTTCTACTATCACTACACCAGCTACCGAAAAAGATCAAAATTTCTTTGTCTTTCAATTTGTTTTTAATCTTGTCAAGATTAGCCTTATCTAAAGTGTAAGAATAGTATTCTTTATTGAACCAAATTTTATAAGGAGCTTTCTTGAAATCTTTTTTGGAGACCATTCCAAGCATCATTTGATTTGGTTCTGTGATTTTTTTGGTATGAGTACAAGATGTGCTTGTGAAAACAAAAGCTATGGCTATTATGCCGATTATATATTTAATCATGATGAGATTGATTTTGATTGATTAATGAAAATAAGTGTGAAGATATAAAATATACGGATTTTACTCCCCATTATCTTGATATCTTTCCAAAAAAAATACAAGCGCAAAGCCGATAATCATTGCTGAAATTACTGTAAATATCCGTGGGTCAGCAATTGTATAATCACTTGGTAATACCAATTTTTCAACTATAACTTTATTGTGTTGGCTAGTGATTTTAGCTATGCTTTCAATTCCGTGTTTAATCGTATTATCTTCTTTGTTGAGCCAAGTTAAAGCGATTCTCCAAGGCCATATCTTATACAAAGATCCAATCATAAACCCTGTTAATAGAACTAATGTATTTTGCTGATGGTATTTGAAAGCCCAGCTCATAACTCTGGCAAAAGTGAATAATCCAACGATCATACCAGTTCCAAATATAGCTAACAATAAAAGACTGTCTATTGAACCTGTTGTTAGAAAAGCTTTGACTTCGGGGATAATAATTGTGTACATACCCAATATCAATAGCATAAAACTACCTGATATTCCCGGCATAATCAGAGCTGAAATAGCTATTAATCCGGATAAAAATACATACCAATAGGCATGATTACCCTCCATTGGGTGCATTGCTACCAAAAAATAAGCGACTGCAATCCCAATGATAAGTAATATTATTTCAATGAAATTCCATTTTTTCACTTGCTTTCCTATATATAATACGGAAGCGATAATCAACCCGAAGAAAAAGCCCCAAAGTGGTTCGATATGGTTTTTTATAAGGTAGCTAATGACAAAAACTCCTGAAAATAATCCGATAGCCATCCCTATGAATAGACTGAAAAGGAAATTTCCGTCTATCTTTTTCCATAAATCGCTAAAATTACCTGAGAGAAGCAGCTTAATTGCTTTTAAATCCAGATTTTTTATAGAATTTAATAATCTTTCATATATACCTGTGATAAATGCTATTGTTCCACCTGATACACCGGGAATTACCTCGGCTATTCCCATAGCAAACCCTTTCAATATAACACCAAATCTATTTCCCATAATGTATGTTTTATATTTTTTTTGCAAATGTAAGTAAAAAAAAACTCCTTTAGTGGTGACCTTTTGGTATTAATTGCAATATATAGACAAAGAAAGAGATTTCGAAAGAAAAAATATAAGAGTCTAACTCGCATTATGATTTCATTGAACGATAGAGTGAGTGGTCTTCCCCTGTTGTTGACCACTTCGCTCTTTATTTTTCTAATACCATTGTTGTTAATCTTGATACACATACCAAATCATTATTGGCATTGTATATATCAATATTCCAAATATGGAGTTTTTTACCTATTTTAACAGGTGTCACTTTGCCTGTAACTTTACCTTTCCCCTCGATTGCAGCTTTTAAATGGTTAGCATTAATTTCAATTCCTACTACATTGTATCTATTCATATCAACGCAGGCAGCTGATGCAATGCTTCCTAAAGTTTCAGCAAGAGCAACTGAGGCTCCTCCGTGCAAAATTCTCATAGGCTGAACAGTCCTATAGTCAACTGGCATGGTTGCGGTCATATAATCATCGCCTACATCCGTAATTTTTATACCCAAATGTTGAACCATTGTGTTTTTCCCGATGTTATTAATGCTGTCCGTATCAAATTTATTTTTCCAAATCATAAACAATAATTTTATGCAGTTTAAATATTATCACAATCCAAGGTGTGGCAAAAGTAGACAATGTCTGGCGTTTTTGCAAGAAAAGGGAATAGAACCGGAATTGATTTTATATTTGAAAAATCCTCCTAGTTTTGAAGAGCTCTCTGAAGTGATTGATAAGTTAGGAATAAACCCATTGGATTTAATTCGTAAAAAAGAAAGCATTTTTAAAGAGAATTTCAAGGGTAAAGACTTAAGTGATAAGGAATGGATTAAGGCGATGGTAGATCATCCTAAATTGATCGAAAGACCGATTCTGATTTCTGAAAATAGAGCAGTGATTGGGCGACCAAAAGAGAATGTATTGCAATTAATAGACTGATTTTTTGGGTGTATTCCTGAAAATATTGTTAAATAAGCGATATTTTGAAAAAAATAAGTAAAAAAGGGTATTGTAATTAAAAATAAAATTATATCTTTGCACCTCGAAAAAATTCGACTGGCTCCGTAGCTTAACTGGATAGAGTACCTGACTACGGATCAGGAGGTTGAAGGTTCGAACCCTTCCGGAGTCACTTAGAGTTTAAAAGAACTCCAGTAGGGAGGAGAGAAAATGAAGGGATTATTACTCTTCGTTAAAAAATAAAAAGAAAAGAAATGGCAAGAATAGATCAATTAACAGGAAAAAGACCTATTACCGGAAATAATGTTTCTCACTCTAATGCTAAAACAAAAAGGAGATTCATTCCAAATATTCAGAAGAAAAGATTTTTTGTTCCTGAATTAGACAAATGGGTGACATTGAAGGTTGCAGCTAGCACTATTCGTACAATCAATAAAGTGGGAGTGTATGAATTTCTCAAAAGACAAGAGAAAAAAGGTGTTAATATCGGTATTAAACTATAATTGTAAATAGATAAGAAAATGGCAAAGAAACAGAAAGGAAATAGAATTCAGGTTATTCTAGAGTGTACAGAGCACAAGGCTACCGGCGTTCCCGGTACATCTCGTTATGTAACTCAAAAAAACAGAAAAAATACTCCGGAAAGATTGGAATTGAAGAAATACAATCCGATATTGAGAAAATATACAATTCACAAAGAAATTAAATAATCATGGGTAAAGTAAGTAAAAACGCGAGAATCGCACAAAGAGCCGGTAATGTAGGTGGAAAAGATTTTGTGAAGGTGGTTAAGAGTATAAAGAATCCTGAAACAGGCAAATATTCTTATAAAGAAGTAATGATACACAAGGATAAAGTTAAAGAATTTTTTGCTAATAAGTAATTAATTTTTTTCTTGTTCTTAATAGTAATACGGCTTTTCTTTTTAGAAAAGCCTTTTGTATATGTGATAATATGTAATTATAAATAATAGACATGAGCTTTTTTTCAAAATATTTTAATAAGAGTAAAAAGGAAGATTTGGATAAGGGGTTGGAGAAAACCAAAACCGGAATCTTCGGGAAAATTACCAAGGCTGTTGCAGGAAAGTCAACGGTAGATATTGAGTTTCTTGATCAGCTCGAAGAGATTTTGATAGAAGCTGATGTTGGTCTGGATACAACAGTTAAAATAATAGACAGACTGGAAGAGAAGGTTTCCAAAGACAAATATTTGAATGTATCAGAACTAAACTCTATATTAAAGAATGTTATAATTAATCTTCTTGCTGAGAATAATACTGAAGATATTGAAGATTTTAGTTCAACATTAAAACAAAAACTTCATGTGATGTTGGTGGTAGGAGTGAATGGTGTTGGGAAAACAACCACAATAGGTAAATTGGCTTATCAATATAAGAAATTAGGTAAAAAAGTAGTTCTTGGTGCAGGAGATACATTCAGGGCAGCTGCTTTGGATCAATTAAAGATTTGGGCTGAACGTGCTGATGTTGGTTTATATGAAAAAGGTATGGAGGCAGATCCTGCTGCAGTTGCATACGAGACTGTGCAATATGCTTTGAATAATGATTACGATGTTGCTATTATTGATACGGCAGGTAGACTGCATACCAAACATTATCTAATGCAAGAATTGACAAAAATTAAAAATTCGATAGCAAAAAAACTCGATGGTGCTCCACATGAAATATTATTGGTTTTGGATGCAACTACAGGTCAAAATGCTATTGAACAAGCTAAGCATTTTACTGCTGCAACTGATGTGACTGCATTGGCATTGACAAAACTAGATGGAACGGCAAAAGGTGGAGTAGTATTAGGAATTTCAGATATGTTCAAGATTCCTATAAAATATATCGGTGTAGGAGAGGGTATGGAGCAGTTGCAAGTCTTTAATAAATCCGCTTTTGTAAGTTCATTGTTTGGTGATGATATATAGAATTCCATAGCTTTTTTCCAATAGTATAAAATCTTATAGGTGAAAATAGTCGTAGTAGCTCCAAGGTTTCCATATCCACTTGAGAAAGGTGACAAACTTCGTTTGTACCATCAGCTAAAAGTTTTGTCAAAGCATTTTGAAGTGGTTTTGATAAGTCTTTCGGATATTGCAGTGAAGCAAAATGATATTAAACACCTAGAGACATTTTTATCAAAAGTTTTTGTGTTTAGACTTTCTAAGTTTTGGATTTATATACGTTTACTTTTTGGAGTATTTAGCCATAAACCTTTTCAAGTATTATATTTTACAGATAATAGCTTAAAAAAGAAAATTCAAGAGATTATCAAAAAAGAAAATCCCGAATTTGTTTTTAACCAACTTATACGTACAGCTGAATATACCAAAGACCTCGATTATACCAAAGTTTTAGACTATATGGATTCGTTTTCTCAGGGTATGAAAAAGCGATTGGGGAACAGCTCTTTCCCTTTTAGTTTTATATACAATTTGGAGTATAAGCGATTACTCGATTATGAAACTGATATTTTTAAATATTTCAACCGGCATATGATAATTTCCGAGCAGGATAAAAAAGCTTTTGATTCATCAATAAATGATAGAATTGAAGTTGTCCCAAATGGAGTCGATATGAGCTTTTTCAAGCCGGGAGAATACACTAAAAAATATACGATTAGTTTTGTGGGTAATATGGGGTATCGCCCCAATATTATAGCTTCTGAGTATTTAGTAAAGGAAGTTTATCCGACTTTGAGAAAGTATAATAAAGATTTATCTATTCTTTTAGCTGGAGCAAGACCACATTCACGTGTAAAAGCCCTGAAGAATAGCAATATTTTTATTTCAGGGTGGATGGAAGATATTAGAAATGCATATGGTGAGTCACAGATATTTGTAGCTCCTTTGTTTACAGGAATAGGACAACAAAATAAGATTTTGGAGGCAATGTCTATGCAGATCCCAGTGATCACAACATCAAGTGTCAATAATGCAATAGGAGCGAAAAAAGGTGAGGAAATCCTGATTGCAGATAGTGCTTTAGAATTTGCAAGTCAAATAAAATACTTATTGGAAAATCCTTCAACTGCTGTGAAACTAGGTATAAAAGCAAGGGACTTTATACTAAATAACTATAGTTGGGATTTTCAAGGGAAAAAAGTTTTATCTCTTTTTTAATAAATAGAGCAAGATATTTTTCAGTTTTAAAAATATGACTTACATTAGTATATTATTTTAAATAAAATTTGAAAAATGGGTAAAACAAAGAAGAAATCAGTAAGAGCGCAAAGAAGAAAAGCTAATGAGAAGAAGTTTTTTGTTTACGCAATAGCAATAACACTTATTATAT
>JALVAD010000551.1 GCA_027011385.1 Saprospiraceae bacterium
TACCAACATTCTTCTTTCTCAAGGAATAATTATTGACCATAACTGTACGGATATTAATAAAATTCCTGAATCTGCAATTACCAAAGCAAAAAATGATTTACATATTGCATACGGACATACATCTCACGGAAGCCAATTAACAACCGGAATGAACGGTTTGGTAGAATTCGCTAATAACGACGGTCTCGGTTTATCACTTCCGAATAATATATTCGAGTGGAATAACGGCGGAACAAACGGAGCTTTGGATTTGGAAGAAGGTGACGGTTACGGTTCGGGCTGGCTGGATCATGATTGCGGATACTATCCCAATTGGGTTAATGAAACAAGAGAATATTTGGATGACACTTCACACTCCGATGTTAATGTAATTATTTGGTCTTGGTGCGGTGAAGTAAGCGGATTAAATGAACAAGGGATGATTGATCGCTATTTAGCTCCTATGACGCAGTTGGAAAATGATTACCCGAACGTAAAATTTGTTTATATGACGGGACATTCCGACGGCAGCGGCGAAACAGGTAATCTTCATATACGCAACCGACAAATAAGAGATTATTGTATTGCTAATAATAAAATTCTTTATGATTTTTATGATATCGAATGTTACGATCCGGATGGTAATTATTTCGGCGATAAGTTTGTAAAAGATAATTGCGATTACGATTCCAACGGAGACGGTTCCCGCGACGGTAACTGGGCTAAGGAATGGCAAAACTCACACACCGAAGGAGTTGATTGGTATCAATGTTCATCGGCACATTCGCAACCGCTAAATGCTAACCAAAAAGCTTATGCAGCTTGGTGGCTTTGGGCAGAATTGGCCGGGTGGAATGGGAGACCTTTTATCATAGAACTAACTGATTTTAATGCTAATATTTCAGACAGTACAGTTATTATCAATTGGAATACTGAAAAAGAAATAAATAGCTATGGATTTTACATTGAAAGACTTGCTAAAAGTGATTCAAGTGTTACACCTGAAAATGGACAGTGGAAAGCAATTGGATTTATTGAAGCACAGGGTAATAGTAATTCACTAAAAAAGTATTCTTTTGTTGATAAACCTGATACATTAATTAAAAGTTATTATTACAGATTAAGACTAGTTTGCATTGATGGAACTTTGCAATACTCAAATGTAATTGAAGTAAATTTTAATTATACTAATATTGAACAATTAAATAAAAGGGAACTTCTTAAATACAATTTGTATCAAAACTATCCGAACCCTTTTAATCCGACAACAACAATAAGCTATAGTATTCCCAAAATTACACACCCCCACCAAAATATCGGCGGGCAGGCCTTAATCCCCTCTCGAGAGGGGAAGGAGCGAAGCGGAAAGGGTGTGTTAATAAAACTAAAGGTTTATGACATACTCGGTAAAGAAGTAGCAACTTTGGTTAATCAAAAACAAATACAGGGAAATTACAAAGTAACTTTCGATGCTGAAAATTTACCGAGCGGAATTTATTTTTACAGGATTAAAATTAATAATTTTGTAGAAACAAAACGTATGATTTTGCTAAGATGAAAAATAAGATTGTAGACAACAT
>JALVAD010000552.1 GCA_027011385.1 Saprospiraceae bacterium
GTTAAAAATTATATTAAAAAATGTTAAAATAAATAGTGACTACTTGAAATCATTACGTCTTAATGTTGAAAAACGATATGGATTTGAGAAAAATGTGCTTAAAAGGCTGATGTTTACTGGTGAAGTGTCAAATGAGGCATATAGTGAAAAACAAGATGAAATCGAATTTTTGCTAAAATCAGGTGATACTATTAAGTTAAGTGAATATACCCCAATAACATCATACAGTTCAAAAAGTGTTAAATATTTTGTTTTGTATCCTGAATATGCTTAATTTTGCAAAATCTGTATTAAACTTTATTATTAATTAATTTTAACAAAATCGACTTGATTATGAAAAAAATGAATTTACTTTTATCTGTTGCGTTTATGTTAATGGCATTTGTGTCATTTGCACAACCGGGAGCGGATTTAAAAAACCCTGAGTCAGGAAAATGTTATGCTAAATGTTTGATTCCTGCAAAGTATGAAACAGTATCTGTTCCAGTTACTATTAGAGAAGCTTCAATGAAAGTTAATGTTTCACCTGCTACATTTGCTTCTGCATCTGAGCAAATATTGGCTAAAGAAGGAGCAAAAGCTTATTCAGCTACTTCAGCTACATTTGAAACTGCAAGCAAAAGCTTGTTGAAAAAAGATGGTTACAAAGTATTAACTGTAGTTCCTGCTAAATTTGAAACTCAATCTGAGAAAGAATTAGTACAAGAAGCATATAAAGTAGCAAGAGTGATTCCTGCAACTTATAAAACAGAATCATTTCAGTTAATGGTTAAGCCTGCTTATACTACTTATCAAAAGAAACCTGCTCAATATAGAACTGAAACAGAAACAATAGAAACTGTACCTGCAAGTACAAAGTGGGTTAAGAAAAAATCAAAAGACAACTGTTTGTCTGCTGATCCTAGTGACTGTATGATTTGGTGTTTGGTTGAAGTACCTGCACAATACAGAACTGTTACCAAAAGTGTAAGAGTTGGATGTGAAGACGGATGGATGCAAAAAGGAGATGACTGTGTTAAAGCTGTAAAAGTTGATGCGGTTTACAAAACTTATACAAAGAAAGTTGTTGATCAACCTGCAAGAGTTGAATATACAGAAGTTCCTGCAAAATACAAGACTAGAACTTGGCAAAAACTTGTTTCTGATGCGAGAGTTGAAGAAAGAGCTGTTGCCCCTGTTTATTCAGATTGGAAATATAAGAAATTGGCTTCTGATGCTGGAGCAACCGAAAGTATGATTCCTCAAAAGATGGTTACAAGAACATACAAAACTTTAGCTAACGACGCTACATTGACAGAATCAACTATTCCTGCGAAGGTGATTAATGTTTCTAAGAGAAACTTGGTTAGTGCAGGTGGATTCACTGAAGAATGGAGAGAAGTTGTATGTCAAGCTGATGTTACTCCTAGATTGATTGCTCAAGTACAAAGAGCATTGATTTCGAAAGGATATGACGTAGGAGCAGCTGGAGCAGACAATGTATTTGGTAGAGCGACAAAAGATGCTTTAATCAAATTCCAAAAAGCTCAAGGATTACCAGTAGGAAACCTTGACTTTGAAACATTGAAAGCATTAGGTATTAAGCAATAATAAAATTGTATTCTATTATACATGAGGCTCTTTTCTAATCGAAAAGAGCCTCTTTTGTGTATAGATTTGCTTTTTTAGAATTTATTGTTTAACTTTGGGAAAAATATTATTAAAAAAAAATTACCCTGATTATGAAAAAAAATACTCTATTATTATCCGTGTCTTTTGTTTTGATGGCAGTTTTGTCAATTGCTCAACCTGGACCGGATTTGAAAAATCCTCAAGCGGGAAAATGTTATGCTAAATGCTTGATTCCCGCGAAAATCGAAACAGTATCAGTACCTGTTACTATCAGGGAAGCATCTTCTAAAGTAAGTGTTACACCTGCTACATTTGCTTCTGCATCTGAGCAAATATTGGCTAAAGAAGGAGCAAAAGCTTATTCAGCTACTTCAGCTACATTTGAAACTGCAAGCAAAAGCTTGTTGAAAAAAGATGGTTACAAAGTATTAACTGTAGTTCCTGCTAAATTTGAAACTCAATCTGAGAAAGAATTAGTACAAGAAGCATATAAAGTAGCAAGAGTGATTCCTGCAACTTATAAAACAGAATCATTTCAGTTAATGGTTAAGCCTGCTTATACTACTTATCAAAAGAAACCTGCTCAATATAGAACTGAAACAGAAACAATAGAAACTGTACCTGCAAGTACAAAGTGGGTTAAGAAAAAATCAAAAGACAACTGTTTGTCTGCTGATCCTAGTGACTGTATGATTTGGTGTTTGGTTGAAGTACCTGCACAATACAGAACTGTTACCAAAAGTGTAAGAGTTGGATGTGAAGACGGATGGATGCAAAAAGGAGATGACTGTGTTAAAGCTGTAAAAGTTGATGCGGTTTACAAAACTTATACAAAGAAAGTTGTTGATCAACCTGCAAGAGTTGAGTATACAGAAGTTCCTGCCAAATACAAGACTAGAATTTGGCAGAAACTTGTTTCTGATGCGAGAGTTGAAGAAAGAGCTGTTGCTCCTGTTTATTCAGATTGGAAATATAAGAAATTGGCTTCTGATGCTGGAGCAACCGAAAGTATGATACCTGAGAAAAAAGTTACAAGGACATATAAAACTTTAGCTAGTGATGCTTCGCTTACTGAAACTCCGGTGGATGCGAAAGTTATAAATATCACAAAAACCAATACAATCAGTCCGGAAGGATTTACTATACAATGGAAAGAAATTAAATGTGAACTTGTAGAGTATAATCCTTTACCTATTAATTGGAATCTTAACAGTGCAACTTTGACTAGAGGAGCAAAAAATATTATTGATTCTAGATTGTTGCCTTTGTTGAAAACAGGTGTAACTGTAGAATTAGCTTCTCATACAGATTCAAGAGGTTCGGACTCTTTTAACCAAGATTTATCAAATAGAAGAGCTAATGCTGTAAGAACTTATTTGATTTCAAAAGGAATTAATCCTAATCAATTGATTGCAAAAGGATATGGAGAAACCAGATTGAAAAATAGATGTTCTAATGGTGTTAAATGTACAGAGCAAGAGCATTTGGTAAATAGGCGTACAGAATTTAGAGTGATTAATAGATAATCCAATTATGTGATAGATTTGAAAAATTTAAGCCTCTTCATTGTGAAGGGGCTTTTTTTGTATAGAATGTATTTAAATGAGGCAAGAACAGAAATAAATAAAGGTAGAAAGATTTCTTTGTTTCATACTTATTATTATTTTTGCGAGTAAAATTGTACCGATGAAAGATATTGTATTTGATTTAATAAGAAAAGAGAATAAAAGACAAAGAACCGGAGCAGAACTGATAGCTTCTGAAAATTTTGTAAGTGAAAATGTATTAACTGCAATGGGCAGTGTACTGACCAATAAATACGCAGAGGGATATCCGGGAAAAAGATACTATGGGGGATGTGAAGTCGTTGATGAAATTGAGCAATTGGCTATTGATAGATTGAAAGAATTATTTGGAGCTTCATTTGCAAATGTTCAACCTCACTCAGGTGCACAAGCTAATGCAGCTGTCTTTTTAGCTGTAATGAAACCGGGAGATACTGTTTTAGGTTTTGATTTGTCCCACGGTGGACATTTGTCTCATGGATCACCCGTTAATTTTTCAGGGAAATATTTTAGAGCGACTTTTTATGGTGTTGAGAAAGAATCTGGGATTATTGATATGGATAAAGTTGCAGAGAAAGCTAGAAAAGAAAAGCCTAAATTGATTATAGCTGGGGCATCTGCATATTCCAGAGATTGGGATTTCAAACGATTTAGAGAAATAGCTGATGAAGTAGGTGCATTGCTTTTGGCTGATATCGCACATCCGGCAGGCCTTATCGCAATGAAAAAGCTGAATGATCCATTGCCTTATGCGCATATTGTTACTTCAACAACTCATAAAACATTACGTGGACCAAGAGGTGGAGTAATAATGATGGGGCAAAATTTTGACAATCCTTGGGGTGAATTGACAAAAAAAGGAAATCCGAAGAAAATGTCACTGATATTAAAGAGTGCAGTATTTCCCGGTATGCAAGGAGGTCCATTGGAGCATGTTATTGCAGCTAAAGCAGTTGCTTTTGCAGAGGCATTGACAGATGACTATAAGAATTATATAGATCAGGTGATAAAAAATGCTCAGGTTATGGCTAATGCATTTGTGGATAAGGGATACAATATTATTTCAGGAGGAACAGACAATCACTTGATGTTAATTGATTTGAGAACAAAAAATATTACAGGTAAAGATGCTGAAAATGCATTGATAAAAGCGGATATTACGGTGAATAAAAATATGGTTCCTTTTGATGACCAAAGTCCTTTTGTTACTTCAGGGATGAGAATAGGTACTCCCGCCATGACAACTAGGGGATTGGTGGAGAAAGATATACTTCAATTGGTCGAATGGATTGATGAAGTGATCATGAATAAAGACGATGATAACATAATTAAAACGATAAAAACCGAAGTCAATAATTATATGGAAAAGTTTCCACTCTTTCCTAAAGTATCATAAAAATTAAAGGGGCTTTGTAGCCCCTTTTTTATTGTAATTTTTTAAAATAGTAAATATGAATTATCTTTTTGGAGACATGACAAAATTGATTTATTTTGTAAAAACAGACAATATACTTAACTCTGAGGATATTGATAAACTAGTTTGGCTTTTTAATGGAGAAAAAGTTTTAAAAGATAGTTCATTGCAAGGCAAATTCATAGGTCCACGAAAAGAGATGATTACTCCTTGGAGTACCAATGCTGTTGAGATTACTAATAATATGGGAATAAGCGGTATTGAACGTATCGAAGTCTTTTACCCGGAATCAGACTCTTCTGTCTTTGACCCGATGATAAGTCAAAAATACGATTTGATTGACGAGCATACTTTGACTATTGATAAAAAAGCTGAACCGATAATATATATTGAAGATATTGATAGTTATAATAAAAAAGAAGGACTTGCGCTGTCAGAAGAAGAAATTGAGTATCTAAATGGATTGAGTCAAAGAATCGGAAGGAACTTGACAGATACTGAAGTATTCGGGTTTTCGCAAGTGAACTCCGAGCATTGCAGGCACAAAATATTTAATGGCGTCTTTGTAATTGATGGAGTTGAACAGGAGCTGACTTTATTCCAATTGATACGCAAGACATCTAATCTTAATCATAATAGAATAGTTTCTGCATATTCGGACAATGTAGCCTTTGTCGAAGGCCTAAAAGCAATCCAATTTGCCCCCAAAAGCCCCGAAAAACCCGATTTTTTCAATGAAAAAGAAATACAAACTATAATTTCACTCAAAGCTGAAACCCATAATTTTCCCACTACAGTTGAGCCTTTCAATGGTGCAGCGACAGGATCGGGAGGAGAAATAAGAGATAGAATGGCAGGAGGCAAGGGGAGTTTTCCAATGACAGGAAGCGCTGTGTATATGACTCCTTATACAAGATTGGATGAGGGAAGAGAGTGGGAAAAACACACAAAACCCAGAAATTGGCTTTATCAAAATCCTGTAGAATTACTCATAAAAGCATCGAATGGAGCTAGTGATTTTGGTAATAAATTTGGACAACCATTAATAAATGGAAGTGTATTGACATTTGAATATGCTAATGGCGACAAGCATTATGGGTACGATAAAGTTATAATGCTTGCCGGTGGAGTAGGGTACGCTAAAGCTGCTGATAGCCATAAAGACGATGCTTCCAAAGGAGATAAAGTGATAGTGATGGGAGGAGATAATTACCGAATAGGTATGGGAGGTGGCGCTGTATCATCAGTTGCTACGGGGGAATATACTAATTCAATCGAATTAAATGCAGTACAAAGATCAAACCCAGAGATGCAAAAAAGAGTTTTTAATGCTATTAGAGCACTATCGGAAATGGATAAAAATCCAATAATATCCATTCATGATCACGGAGCCGGAGGACATTTGAATTCATTGTCCGAATTGGTAGAGACATCGGGAGGAAAAATCGATATAAGAAAATTGCCTATTGGCGACGAAACACTATCCTCTAAAGAGATTCTGGGCAACGAATCACAGGAAAGGATGGGTTTGTTGTTAAAAGAAAGCGATATAGAATTATTGAGAAAAATATCCGAGAGAGAAAGAGCTCCGATGTATGTTGTAGGTGAAGCCACAGGAGATATGAGATTGCAATTTATTGACGATACACAGGAGGGGATACCTTTTGACTTGGATTTATTGGAACTGTTTGGTAATCCACCAAAATCTGTCTTAAAAGATGATACTGTTTGTAATGAATTTGAAAATCCTGTTTATGATATTGATAAAGTGTATGAATATACCAAATCAATTTTGCAAATGGAGTCTGTTGGTTGCAAGGATTGGTTGACTAACAAGGTAGATAGATCAGTGACAGGGAAAGTAGCGATGCAGCAAAATGCCGGTATTTTGCATCTGCCATTAAATAATATGAGTATTACAGCGATGGATTTTGTCGGGAATAAAGGAATCGCCAATGCTATAGGTCATGCTTCGGTTATGGGTTTAATAGACGCTGAAACCGGATCGATTATGTCAGTCGCAGAGGCTTTGACAAATATAGTTTGGGCTCCACTCCAAGACGGCATCATGGGTATATCATTAAGCGCAAATTGGATGTGGCCTGCTAAAAATCCGGGGGAAGATGCCAGACTGTATTCTGCTGTTAAAGCGATAAGTGATTTTGCTATTGAGCTCGGGATAAATATTCCAACCGGAAAGGATAGTATGTCAATGAAGCAAAAGTATCCTGATGGAGATGTAGTATATGCTCCGGGAACTGTTATCGTCTCAGCTGTAGCTGAAGTTAAAGATTTTAGTAAAGCAGTAAAACCCGTTTTGGAAAATATTCCCGGTTCCAAATTATTACTAATTGACTTTTCGGATTGGCAAGACTCAATCGACGCAAGCGCTTTTTCGATATTGCTAGGTAAATTGGGGAATAATCCGCCGTCAATTAAATCTGCGAGTTATTTTGTTCGTGCATTTGAGACATTACAAGAGCTTATTAATAGGGGGTTGATACTAGCAGGGCATGATATTAGTACTGGAGGACAGATTACTACTCTACTTGAAATGACTTTTTCA
The DNA here is from genome assembly GCA_027011385.1 of Saprospiraceae bacterium. Taxonomy (GTDB): domain Bacteria; phylum Bacteroidota; class Bacteroidia; order Chitinophagales; family Saprospiraceae; genus JADJGA01. Next base: position 7,157 of record JALVAD010000552.1, read on the forward strand.
TCTGATAAAATGGGGCTTGATTTGGATATGACCGGACTTGGTGTAAAAGATATTGTTTCATTTTTGTTTAGTGAAAATAGTGGTGTTTTTGTTCAAGTGAAAGATGTAGAGAAAGTGATGGAGATATTGGACGAGAACAATATAAAATATGCTCAAATCGGCGATGTTGTAAGTTCAGATACTGTTACTATTAAAAACAATGACTCTATTTATTCTTTCAATATAGGGGAATACAGAGATTATTGGTATAAAACTTCTTTTTTACTTGATTCAAAGCAAACGCCTACGGAATTGGCAAAAGAGAGATATGATAATTATAAAACCCAAAAATTGGAATTTGAATTTCCTATGAGTTTTGATGGAACATATAGCAAATATAGCCATAGTGATACCGGCGAAAGAAAAGTCAAGGCTGCAATTATTCGTGAAAAGGGGATTAATGGTGACAGGGAAATGGCTTATGCATTGTATTTGGCGGGTTTTGATGTCAAGGATGTGCATATGACAGATCTTGTTAGTGGAAGAGAAACGCTTGAAGATATCCAAATGGTCGTATTCCCTGGGGGATTTTCCAATTCCGATGTATTGGGTTCGGCAAAAGGTTGGGCAGGTGCATTTTTATACAATGACAAAGCTAATAAAGCTATTAATAAATTTTACGAAAGAGAGGATACAATGAGTCTTGGAGTCTGCAATGGTTGTCAATTGATGGGAGAGCTTGATCTTATTTATCCTGAGATTGGTAAAGGTCCAAAATTGTTGCATAATGATTCCGGTAAATTCGAGTCTTCGTTTTTAACTGTTGATATTACAAGGGCAGGTTCAATAATGCTTGATTCTTTGGCCGGTAGTAAATTAGGTGTCTGGGTCGCTCACGGTGAAGGGAAATTTGCATTCCCATCGGAGAATGAGAGCGACTATACTATCCCAATGAAATACTCATATGATTCTTATCCCGGAAACCCAAACGGTTCACAATTTGATGCTGCTGCAATATGCTCCAATGACGGTCGCCATCTCGCCATGATGCCTCACTTGGAAAGAGCGATTTTTCCATGGCAGTGGGCTCACTATGATGAAAAACGGTGCGGTGATAAAGTGAGCCCTTGGATAGAGGCATTTGTAAATGCTCGGGAATGGTTGGAGGAGAATAGATAGTGTCAATTTAAGTTTTTCACCCGTTTGGGTGTGAAATGAAAATATTTATTGTAATAGTTTTGCAAAATAATCAAAAAAATAAATATTATGAAAGCAAGACTATCTATTTTATTCATTTTGTTTTTCTCACAATTATTTGCTCAAGTAGGAATCGGAACAATAAATCCCGAGGGACAGTTGGATATTGTATCATCCACTACAGGGCTTGTCTTACCACGTGTATCAAGAATTGAAAATGTAAGAACACCCGGAGGTGATCTGGCGGTTGATGGTACTGCTGTTTATGATATTTCAAGAGATGCAGTTTGCTACAGAATGGCAGGAAGTTGGGTCTGTGTTGAAATTGATGATGCCGGAAATCCGCAGTTGAATTTATTTGATATTATTTACAATGGAATATCTAATTATGTGAAAGCATCTAATACTACAGGTCAAGATTATTTTGGTAGTAGTTTGGCAATCTCCGAGGATGGTATGTATTTGGCAGTTGGTGCGTATAAAGAGAGTTCGTCTTCAACAGGTATAAACGGTAGTGAATCAAACTCAGGAGCTAATTTATCAGGAGCAGTATATCTGTTTCATCGGCTTGGATCTGTTTGGACTCAAGAAGCTTTTATCAAAGCTTCTAATACAGGAGCTTTTGATGAATTCGGAAAAGATTTAGCCATTTCTTCTGATGGAAGTCGTTTAGTGGTGAGTGCACATTTAGAAGATTCAAATGCTACCGGAATTGATGGTGATCAAAATGATAATTCAATGTCTAATTCAGGTGCTGTATATATATTTGTAAGAACAGGGTCTAATTGGGCGCAGGAAGCATATATCAAGTCCTCAAATTCAGAATCCGGTGATGAATTTGGGCATAGTGTTAGTATGAGTTCCAGTGGTGACAGGATAGCAGTGAGTGCAATAAAAGAAGACTCAAATGCTACCGGAATTGCTGGAGATCAAAATGATAATTCAATGTCTAATTCAGGAGCTGTTTATTTGTTTGAAAGAGCAGGAGGAGTGTGGTCTCAAATAGGCTATTTTAAATCACAAACTCCTGAAATAAATGGTACTTTTGGAGAAAGTGTATCATTCTCAGGTGATGGTTTGAGTTTTGCAGTAGGTGCAATAAAAGAAGACTGTGGATTTGCTGATAATGGATATGTGTATGTTTTTAAAGATGCCTCCGGTTGGAGTCAAGATGTCAGAATTTGTGGTTATGGAGATGGTGCATATCATTTTGGGAATAGTGTAAGTTTAAATAATGATGGAACTAGATTGGCAATTGGAGCGCAAAATGATGACTCTCCCTCATCTGGTATAAATGGAACTAAGAACACTGGTGGATCTGGATCTAATGATTCAGGCGCTGCATATGTGTATTTTAGATCAGGTGGTGTTTGGTCAGAAGAGGCGTATATTAAAGCTTCTAATCCGGATGGTGGAGACAATTTTGGTCATAGTGTTTTTTTATCTCCTGATGGGTTGAGATTAGCAGTTGGTTCATGGAATGAGGAGTCTAATGCTCAAGGGATAGGTGGAGATCAATCAGATAATTCTAATAATACTTGCGGGGCAGTTTACGTATTTGATAGGAATGGAGTTACTTGGTCTCAAAAATCATATGTAAAAGCATCTAACTCTGATTCAAGTGATAAGTTTGGACATGAAGTATCGTTAACATTAAATGGTGTTATTCTGGTTGTGTCAGCTCAACAAGAAGATTCCAATGCCACTGGAGTAAATGGAGATCAATCTAATAATTCCGAACATAATTCAGGAGCAGTCTATATTGTGGAATAATAATTGAACCGGCTATTCGTTATAAATTGAGTAGGTTAATAGTGTCTGTTTTCGTGCAGACACTAAATAAAATATATCGTCTATGAATAAATGATACTTAGCTTTTTTTACTAACTAAAATAATTAAAATGAGTAAAGTATTTTTTACTTTCGTGGCAACTTTGATTTTTATTTCTGGATTTAGTCAAAGCAGAACAGAATTATCCAAAAAGAGGTCTTATTATGGAATATCTTTGGGGTTTGTACAATCTTCAGTAATTTTAGAAAATGATTTACCCAAAGGCTATAGGGCATATGATGGGTCGGGTTTTAATATTGGAATAATTTCTGAAATAAATTTTTCAAAATATTTCTCTTTAAGTCCAAAGTTTGAAGTGACATTCACTGATAGTAGAATTGAAAGGAATAATCTTACTAAAGGAAAAATTGTGTATAGGGTTTTACCTATAAGCCTTGATTTTATGGCGCATGCTATTATTAAAACAGGCAAAAGCAAACTGAACCCTTATCTATTTATAGGTCCGAACTACAAAAAAGCACTAAAAGGTCCTGATAAAGAATCAATAAAATGGAACGAGAAATCAAATATAGCTTTAGATTTTGGTTTGGGGCTGGAGCTGTTTTTTAAAAAATTTATTATTTCACCCGGACTGAGATATTCCTATGGTCTTTCCAATATAAGTTCACTTAAAGATATCGATTCAATTAAAATGAATTCAATATCATTGGTTTTTGTGTTTAAAGGTTAACTTGAGCCTATCGCTTCTTGCAAGATGCACGACTCCTGTGCTGATGTGCCAATAAGCAGTAAAATCGACTCATAAAGCGTAAAAATAAGATACGTTAAATATACATGATGTGTATCCAAATTGACGCATTTTTGATTCCAAATATAATATTTATTTACTTCTATGAATTATGAGTCTTTATAGATTAAAATAATCATTCAGGAATGTCAATATCGCTTAGTAAAACAAACTAATCTATTAGTGGATGTATAGAATCAGCTATTATATGCAATTCTGAAAAAAGTTTAAAAATAACATATTAAATAAAATAGTTATACAAATATAAAATTGTAAATATGTATAATCAAAACATAAAAGTTTAAAAATGCTCTAATATTAAAATAAAATATCTCGTAAAATAATTAATTTTATAAAAAGTGTTAATTTTTTTCATATTTAAAATAATTGTTTTCAAATTGTGGCGGAAAACTTGACTTAAAGACGAAATTAAGGGTAATTAAGTGTGATCAAGACAATGTATCTGTCTATTGATTAGCTCTGGGGTTATCTGTGATGAAATATATTATTTATTAAAACCAAATTATTATGAAAAAATTATTACTATTTTTGTTTTTTGCATTCTTTGCATTTAGTTGGCAGGTTGATGCGCAGTCGATTTGTACGCAAACATTTACCGGTTCAGGTCAGGATGATGATCCTACTGTTGTAACAGTTGTGCCTGGAGATATAACCTGTAATGGTGGACAAACTATTAATTCCATAACATTAGTCAATTCTGCAGGAAATTTAGGAAATTCCTATTGTGGAAATTGGTATGACTTCACTTTAAAAATAGACGGAAGTGTTGTTATTGCGCATGGTTGTAAAGCTGATTTTGATGGGACAAATGTCCCAACTAACTTCACAACTTTAGAAGTTAATTCCAATGATTTAGATGCCTATTCTGATGGTGTAACTATAACTTTTGATTTAGAGATTAATTATGTTACTCCTTCTTGTCCTGCTCCTTCTGCTTTAACTGCAGCAAATGAAACCTCATCGGGTGCAGACCTCGGGTGGACAGAGAACGGTTCTTCAACACATTGGGATTTGGAAATCGGAACAACTGGATTTTCCCCAACAGGAACTCCTACTGATAATGATGTAACCGCAAATCCATATACTTGGTCTAGTGGTGATCCAACAACAACTTACGATTTTTATGTAAGGGCGGATTGTGGTGCTGATAATACTGATGTTAGTTCATGGGTTGGACCTTTTTCTTTTACAACTTTAGCTACATGCCCTGCTCCTACAGCACAAACCGAATCAAATATCACTTATACCTCTGCAGATCTTGGTTGGACTGAGAATGGATCAGCCACTACATGGGATATAGAATTAGGTGCTGAAGGTTTTACACCAACTGGAACCCCAACTCAATCTGGAGTTACTAATAATCCTTATACTTATGGTAGTTTAACTGCCAATACATCTTATGATTGGTATGTAAGATCTGATTGCGGTGGTGGAGATCAATCCACATGGGTTGGACCAAGTACTTTCTATACAGGATATTGTTTATCTACATCTACTAGTTCTTCTACCTATACTGATGATTTCACGACTACAGGAGGCTCTACAAATATATCCAATACTTCTTCAGGATATGCAACTAATGGATATGAAGATGCTACTGCAATGTCAGTAAGTAGATATGCTACAGGTTCAGTAGATTTCACTGCTGCTTTTGTAGGAACTACAGTTGGATTTAATATCTGGGTAGATTGGAATAATGATTTTGATTTTGATGATACTGATGAAAAAGTATATGCTAGTGGTAGCTATGTGTCTAGTGCATCCGGAACAATAACCGTACCTGCAGGAACAGCAAACGGTAATTATAGGATGAGAACAAGATGTGATTATTATAATTCTGATCCAAATGCTTGCGGAGAAAGAACGAGGGCAGAAACAGAAGATTATACATTTACGGTAGTTGATCCACCTTCATGTCCAGACCCCTCAGCCTTGACTGCAGTAAACGAAACCTTATCTGGTGCAGATCTTGGATGGACAGAGAACGGTTCTTCAACACATTGGGATTTAGAAATCGGAACAACTGGATTTTCCCCAACAGGGACTCCTACGGATAATGATGTAACTGTAAATCCATATACTTGGTCAGGAGGTAATTCATCAACAACGTATGATTTTTATGTTAGAGCAGATTGCGGTGCTGACAATACAGATGTTAGTTCTTGGGTTGGACCTTATACTTTTACGACTTTGTGTGATGCGTTTACTGCAACATACTCTGAAAATTTTGATGCTGTCACAACTCCTGATTTGCCAATGTGTTGGTCGAAAGTGGTTGATGCAACATCTACTTATGCAGCAGTTGAAACAACAACAACAAATAATTCTGCGCCAAACGGAGCCAAATTGTACAATTCTGGTGATGCTTCAGCAACATTGCTATTAATTACACCGGAGTTTAGTGATTTAACATCACAAGTAAACCAAATTAGATTTTATGCTAAAGGAGATGGATATGATTTAATTATTGGTACTATGTCAGATCCCGGAGATCAAAGTACATTTACTTCTTTTACTACCTTGACATTAACTTCGTCATTTGATGAATACACTGTTAGTTTTAGTACTTATTCAGGTTCTGATACATATATAGCGTTTAAGCATGGTTTAGGTGGAACATATAGAACTATATATATCGATGATTTTAATTATGAACCTATTCCCTCCTGTCCTGCTCCTACAGCACAAACAGCCAACAATATCACTACAACAACTGCCGATTTAGGGTGGACGACCGGTGGTGCTTCTGCATGGGAGATAGTTGTGCAAGCTGCAGGATCCGGTGCTCCAGCAGGATCAGGTACCGCAACTACGACAAATCCCTATCATGCGACAGGATTATCATCAGCTACGGATTATGAGTTTTATGTGAGAGATTTTTGTGATCCTGATTATAGTGCTTGGACAGGTCCTTTTGCTTTTACAACTTTAACACCTCCACCTGCAAACGATGAATGTTCAGGAGCGATTGCAGTGACTGTTGATGCTGCCGGAGCAGGATGTCCAAGTCCTACTACAGCCAACAATGCAGGAGCAACTGGATCTGAAGCTACAAATGGAACTCCTGCATGTAATAATTACAATGGGGGAGATGTATGGTATAGCTTTACTGCGCCTTATGGAGGTAAAGTAAAGGTAGTAATCAGTACAAACAATTGGTCAACTGCTGCTGCTGCTATCTATGATGGTTGCGGATCAAGTACTGAAATTGATTGTGATGGAGTGTATGGAACAGGTAATTTTACACTTGAGGGAATGACTGCCGGAAATATATATTATCTTAGAATGTGGGATTATGGAAACGATGATGTTGGAACGGTTGATTTTTGTTTGGAAGAATTACCTTGTGATATTCCTACCGGCTTATCTGCTTCGAATGAATCTACAACAGGTGCAGATTTAAGTTGGACGGAAAATGGAGCTGCTGATCATTGGGATCTATTTATAGTTGAGACTGCTACCGGCACTGTGCCGGATGCTAGTACTACTCCAACAGTAGATGATACACCTGATAATCCATATACATGGACAGGTGGAGCAGCATCCACAGATTATGATTGGTATGTTAGGGCTGATTGCGGTGCATCAGGAGGTAATGGACAAAGTGACTGGAGTGCAAAAGGAACATTTACAACCGCTTCAGCTGATGCAGTAGATTGGTGTAATTTACAATTTCCCGATGCTGCTACTATTACAGCAGGAGGTTCAGTTGATGTCTTTGCACAAGTGTACGAGCCTGGAGTTACTGACGCAGCAGGACAAGGAGCGGGTATAACTGCCTGGATTGGATATAGCACTACTGACACAGATCCTTCAACTTGGACAGATTGGGTAGCTGCAACATATAATGTTGATTCAGGAAATAATGATGAATATAAAGCTGCACTTGGAGCAGGATTGGCTTCTGGAACATATTATTATGCAAGTAGATTTAAGCTTAATTCAGGTGCTTACCAATATGGTGGTTACAGTGCCGGCGGCGGAGGATTCTGGGATGGTACTACTTATGTATCTGGTGTGCTTACAGTAAATCCTATAACAGGGGATATGCTTTGTGATGCTATTGCGCTTACAGTAGATGCAGCACCTACTACTTCCTCTAATTCCAATTGTACGGGTGAGACAGGTGAACCTAACGGTTCTTGCTGGAGCGGTACAACTTCAATGGAGTCTATATGGTTCTCATTTGTAGCTCCTAATACAGGCAGTGTGGAAGTAACAACTGATTTTGATACTCCTCTTGATGATACTCATATAGCAATATATGAAGTCGGTAACTGTAATGATATGGCAACTTTGACAGAAAAAGGTTGCGATGAAGATGGTGGAAGTACCGGTAATGCTTGGAATTCGATAGCGCAAGTGTACGGTTTGACTATTGGAAATACTTATTATGTTCAAGTAGATGGGTATGGTGCTAATGATGGTGAATTTAATATTCAAGTGAAGAAGATATGTCCTGATAACCTTTCAGTTTTGCCGGCAAATAATGGTGCAGTTACTTCAACGGCTTCTTGTCAAGATGGTGATTGGACACATTATATAGAAGCTCCTTATATCCTTCTTTCCTTGAAACTGGGGTCTTCAGGAGCAGTGATTCCGGAGAATGGAGTGACCGTTGACGCAGACGGTGCTACAGATGCTCAATGGTATCTAAATGATGCTGATGGATTCCCTAGCGTTGCAGGTGAAGCCGGAGCTGCATTTATGAAAAGAAAATGGGATGTAAATGCTTCTACTCAACCAAGTTCTGATGTGGGAGTAAGATTTTATTATACCGATGATGAATACAATGCGGTGAATACTGTATTAGGTGCCAATGGAGGTACTGCATTGACTGGAAAAAATGCAATGAGTTTCTATAAGGTTACTACTAGTGAAGATCCGTTTAATATAAGTCCCGGTGGAATTGCCCAAGGAGATTATGAGTTGATTAAGCATGGTGCTGCAGCCGGTATCACTACTTGGGTTGACGGTACTTTTGGAACTGAAAATTATGCTGAATTTAATGTTGCCGGATTCTCAGGAGGAGGTGCAGGAACAGGTTCTGCCGGTAAGTCTATACCAATCGAGTTGCTATCATTTACAGGTTATGCTGATAAGGATGCAAATATATTAAAATGGACAACATTGTCTGAAGTTAATACATCAATGTTCTATGTCGAGCGAAGTGAGTTTGGAAAAGAATGGACTGCTGTTGCAAAAGTTGAGGCTTCCGGCAATAGTTTGTCAAAGAAAGACTATCAAGTAGCAGATAAAGAGCCTGTAACTAAAGCTTTCTATAGGTTACGTTCAATAGATAGAGATGGAAAATACACTTTATCTAGGGTAGTCACAATAGAGAGAAGGGAAACAGGATTGAGACTAAATGCTGTCTATCCAAATCCAAATAATGGTAATTTTGTTGTTAACTTGACATCACTACCTGGAGAAAAAGGACAGATTGTATTGATAAATGCACTTGGCATTAAGGTATATACAAAAGACCTTAATACTAAAGGAGGAAGGACAATTGAGAAAATCAATGTAAATCAACTTCCAAATGGTATTTATACCCTAATGCTAGAGCAAAATAGTGATATTATCACAAAGAGAGTTGTGATTAACAAGTAAGAGAGTTTTAAAGATGTTATGAGAGAGTCCGGCGAAAGCCGGACTTTTTTTTTGCTTAATCTATACTTTGGAGATGACCATCTTTACAAAGATATGTCAATGCAGGGAATTTGTCGACAATTCTCATGTCGTGTGTGGCAAATATTACCGCAGTTTGATTTTCGGATGCTATTTTTTTAATGAGGTACATCAGTTCATCAGCAGAATTCATATCAAGGCTACCTGTCGGTTCATCTGCGACTATCAATTTAGGGTAGTTTAGAAGAGCTCTGGCAATAGCAACTCTTTGTTGTTCGCCTCCTGATAGTTCGAATATACTGCTCTTGATTTTGTTTGAAAGTCCTATGTCCGATAGAACTTCCTTTATGCGCAATAATCTTTTGTCCTTATCTTTCCAATCAAGGGCTCTAAGACTGTAATCAAGATTTTGATATACATTCCATGATTTTATGAGGTTGAACTGCTGAAAAATCATTCCCAATTTTCGTCTAAATAGATATTTGTTTTCGTATGTCAATTTTTTTATATCCTGATCAACAACAATCCCAGTTCCTTTTTTTAGTGGTAATTCACCGTATATAGTTTTTAATAAACTGCTTTTTCCACTTCCGGTCTTACCGATTAGATATGTGAATTCGGCTTCTTTAATATTCAAATTTACATCTTGAAGAATTAGACTCTTTCCTTGATAAATATCAGCGTTTTTTAGACTGATGACATTTTTAATATTTAACCCGAGGACTTCCATTTTTCTTTCTGTTTTATTCAATTATTTTTTTTAATTGATTGATATTTTGGATTTCAAAATCGGTAAATTCTCGTTGACCATTTTCCAGTAAAGATGGATTGTACCAGCATGTCTCAAATCCGTATTCTTTTCCCCCCCTGACATCTGCAATAATATTGTCACCTACCACTAAATATTCAGATTTATCTAAATCTCCTGTTTGTTTGTGAACGGATTCAAAATATTCTTTATTGGGTTTGGATAGCCCCATTTCACCTGATATAAATACACCATCGAATATATTTTTTATTTTGCATTTGTTAAATCGGGGTCTTTGCACTTCTTTCATGCCATTTGTGATAATTGCCATTTTGACTTTTCCTGCTAAGGAGAGAAGAAATTGCTCTGTGTCATCAATAAGTTTTGAGTATTCAACTAGATTGTCAATAAATCTGATATTAAATTTATCCAAGTCTATATTTTGAATATTTAATTCATTAAACAAAAACCTGAATCGTTCGGTTTTAATTTCATCATGAGTGATCTTGTTTTCGTCAAAAGCTTGCCATATTTTATTATTTAATTGTGTAAATATTGGAAATAAATCATTGTGGTATTCCAATCCGAATTCTTTAAAAGTATATCTCAATGCATTCTTTTGAGAATGGGTGAAATCAAAAAGAGTATTGTCAGCATCAAATAGTATCCATGTATATTTCATTCAAATAGTTTTTATCCGGGAAGCCTCATTACATAAAATAATCTTTTTATACTGTATTTTCCCGGCTTATTGACTACAAGGAGGAGTAGCCCACCTATAATAGCCAGATTCTTCATAAAATTTATCAATTGTATTCTCATAACATCTTTGGGAACATCCCAAAATGAATAGAAAATAAGAGTCGATGGTATCAAATACGCAAGTAATAGTATCGCACCTATATTGGAATAATATCCTATCAGCACAAGTGTAGCTCCTAGTATTAAGAATACAATGACACTTGTCAAAAGAAAATCTTGTTTCCATGTAATACCGTACTTTGTCATTGTCTCTTTTGTTTGGCTAAAGAGCAAAAAGGAATCAAATGCCTCATAATAGAACATTATAGCGATAAATATCCTTGCAATGAGATCAGTTGTATGTTTCATTTAAAT
>JALVAD010000553.1 GCA_027011385.1 Saprospiraceae bacterium
ATAATAAATATATAGTTATAGATGAAGCCCAAATGATTTCAGATATCGGACTTAAAATGAAATTAATAACTGATTACATTGATGACGTCCAATTGATAGCTTCCGGTTCAAGTTCGTTTGAATTGGCAAATAAAGTTAATGAACCCTTGACAGGACGAAAATGGGAATTTAAACTTTTTCCGGTATCATTCAAAGAGATGGTTGATTACCACGGATATTGGGAAGAGTACAATCAATTAGAAAACAGAATGATATACGGCTATTACCCTGATGTTGTTTTGGCCAAAAAAGATAAGATTGAATTGCTGAATTCATTGACCTCCGATTATCTTTACAAGGATATTCTCATTTGGAATAAAATAAAAAAATCTGATAAATTATTAAAATTACTTCAAGCTCTTGCATTTCAAATTGGAAACCAAGTTTCATATTCCGAATTAGGTTTATTATCTGGCTTGAATAACGAAACTGTTGAAAGCTACATAGATTTACTACAAAAATCATTTGTGATTTTTAAATTACCTTCATTTTCCAGGAATTTAAGAAATGAATTAAAAAAATCAAAAAAAATATATTTTTATGACAATGGAATTAGAAATGCTATAATTGCAAATTTTAATTCCTTAAACTTGCGCAATGACGTTGGGGCTCTATGGGAAAATTTTATTATTAGTGAAAGAATGAAGCACACAAACTATAACAATCTTTATTCAAACAAGTATTTTTGGAGAACACTTAAACAAAAAGAAATAGATTATATTGAGGAATATGACGGAAAATTACACGCTTATGAATTCAAATGGAATAAAAAGGCAAAAGCTAAACCACCAAAATCTTTTATTTCAACTTATCCGGACAGCGATTTTCAATTGATTAATCCGGATAATTTCGAATCGTTTATAGGGATTGGGTAATATTCTAAGTTTATTATCTTACTTTTGCGGTTCAAATAAGAATAAAGGATAAATGAATTACTTGCTTTTAGAAAATGTTACTAAATCATATGGGGAAAAAATCCTGTTTGAAAATATTAATCTCAGTATTAATCAAGGGGATAAAATAGGATTAATTGCTAAAAACGGAAGCGGTAAGTCTACACTACTCAGAGTGATTTTTGGTGAAGAAAGCCCCGAAGGAGAAAAATCTAAAATTATAATAAATAAAGATATTAAACTAGCATTTTTAAAGCAAGAGCCCGTTTTTGATGAAAGATTTAGCATTTTAGATGCCGTTTTTGATATAGATGACCCTAAAATAAACGCTATAAAACAGTATGAAACGGCAGTAATTAGAAATGATAATGAAACACTGGACATCGCCATTGCAAAATTGGACAGTCTAGATGCTTGGAATATTGAAAATACAATTAAAGAAATTCTATTTAAATTAAAAATCCCAAAGCTTGACCAAAAAATTAATGAATTATCAGGAGGTCAAAAAAAACGGGTTGCACTTGCTAGAATCATTGTTCAAGAACCGGATTTTTTGATTCTTGATGAACCGACCAATCACTTGGATATAGATATGATAGAATGGCTGGAAAGCTTTCTTTCCAACAAAAAAATCACGTTATTCATGGTTACTCATGATAGATATTTCTTGGAAAACACTTGCAATAGAATTGTGGAATTGGATAGGGGGCAACTGTTTACTTATTCCGGTAATTACGAAAGGTATTTGGAAAAGAAGGCAGAAAGAATGCATAATGAATCGGTAACTACTGATAAATTAAAGAAATTATATAAAAAAGAATTAGAATGGCTAAAAAGACAGCCCAAAGCCAGAACAACCAAATCAAAATCCAGAATTGACAGGGCTCATGAGATTGGTGAAAAAGCAAGCAAAGCAATATACAATGATTCCATCAGTATCGATATTGAAACTCAAAGATTGGGAGGTAAAATCTTAGAGTTGTACAATGTCGAAAAAGCTTTTGACGATATAAAAATACTGAATGACTTTAGCTATAAGTTCAAAAGATTTGAAAAAGTTGGAATTATCGGCGATAACGGTGCGGGAAAATCAACATTTATCAATATGATTACGGGATTAGTACGTCCTGATAGAGGTAAAATAGTAATTGGTGAAACAGTCCACTTTGGTAATTTCTCACAGGGTGGTCTTGTATTGTCAAAAGATAAACGTGTACTTGAAGTAATTACGGATATTGCCGAATATTTGCCAATGGCCAATGGTAAAAAATTAACAGCAGAACAATTATTGGAACGATTTCTTTTTTCCAGAAAACACCAACAAGTATATGTTTCACAACTAAGCGGAGGTGAAAAAAGACGGCTTCAACTTCTGACGGTTTTAATGAAAAATCCAAATTTTCTTATTCTTGATGAACCCACCAATGATTTGGATATTGTCACATTGAATATATTGGAAGATTATCTTATGGGCTTTAAAGGAAATCTGATTATTATCACACACGATAGATATTTTATGGACAAACTTACCGATCATCTGTTTATAATGGACGGCATGGGAAATATCAAGGATTTTAATGGTACATATACTGAGTATCGTGCAAATAAGAATATAAAGAAAAGGGAAGAGGTTAGCCAAAATAAAAAGCAATCTATTGAAGATAAAAATGTTCAGCGCAAAGAAAAGAAGAAAATAGATAATGAAATATCAAGAACACTGAAAGAGATTGATAAAAAAGAAAATGAAAAACAAAAAGTTCATCAATTCTTTGAAGAAAACATGGATGCTGATCCCGGAAAAATAGCTGAAATGGGTAAAAAGCTCAATGCTCTTGATAACGAAATATTAAATCTGGAAAATCGCTGGGAAAGCTTAATGGAGAAATTAGAAGAATTTGAATAAAAAAACCCACATCATTTTGATGCAGGTTTTTTGGGCGCATTTCATTTTTAGACTAATCGTCTATCTCAAAAATTCTACACTTGTCTTTACAAATTCCGTCATTTCTTCTCCGGTAAGCATATTTTGGTTCAATTTTGCCAATTTGTATAGGTATGTTGCAAATTTTTCTTTCTTTTCTTCACTTTTCATCTTAACCAATTTATCTGCAATCAATGGATTGTTTGAGTTGATTATGATATTGTAGCTTTCGGGTAAATCTCCCATACCCATACTTTGATATTGTTGCATTTCTTTAAATCTACGCATAAATTCCGGTTTAGTAATCACAACAGGCAAATCATCCGGAGAAAGTGCTTTTAGTTCAATAGTATTATTTTCTCCTTTTAAAGATTCTGTGAAAATAGCTTTTACTTTTTCTTGTTGTTTTTCGGACATCACAGATTCTTTCTTCTCGTCTTTTTGCACTAAATTATCAACAGTATCAGAATCTACTCTTACAAATGTAATGCTACCGTCTTTTGTCTCCATATGCTGCATAAAGTGGATATCGATAATATTATCCATTACAACCACATCATATCCGTAATTTTTAGCAGATTGTATATAACTGTGCTGAGCTTTGGCATCACTTGTGTAAATTATAACTGTTTTGTCATGCTTATCAACCTGATTTGCTTTAATTTTTTCTTTATATTCCTCAAAAGTAAAGTATTTACCTTCTTCATTTTTCAACAGAGCAAAATCCAATGCCTTATCGTAAAACTTCTCTTCCGATAGCATTCCGTACTTCACAAATGTACTGATATCATCCCATTTTTTCTCAAATTCTTCTCTATCTTTTTTGAAGATATCCTTTAGTTTCTCTGCTACTTTTTTAGTAATATAAGAAGTGATTTTCTTCACTCTTTGGTCGTTCTGAAGGCTACTTCTGGAAACATTAAGAGGGATATCGGGAGAATCTATTACACCGTGCAAAAGCATTAAAAATTCAGGAACGATTGCCCTTACATCATCTGTGATAAACACTTGGTTGCTGTAAAGGTGAATTTTACTTTTTTGAATATCGAAATTATTGGTTACTTTCGGGAAATACAATATTCCTGTTAAATTGAAAGGATAATCCATTTTTAGGTGAATCCAAAAAACAGGGTCGTTGAAAGTTCCAGGAAATAATTCACGGTAAAATTCCTTATAATCTTCATCTTTCAATTCATTAGGAGATTTTTTCCAGAGTGGATTGGGATTATTGATGATATTGTCAACTTCCTCTTCTATTTGTTTTGCATCATCTCCCTCTCCTTCTGTTTTGTATTCAGTTTTAGTTCCAAACCTGATAAGTACAGGCAAGAACTTATTGTATTTATCAAGCAATTCTTGAATTCTGTTTTTGCTTAAATAGTCTTTACCTTCTTCTCCAACATGCAATATTATCTCAGTTCCCCTTGATTCTTTATCAATTTCCTCCATAGTGTATTCAGGAGAACCATCACATACCCATTTTACAGCTTTCGCATCATCTTTATAAGATTTTGTTCTTACTTCTACCGTTTCGGCTACCATAAATGCAGAGTAAAAGCCGAGTCCAAAGTGACCGATAATATTTTCACCGGAATATTTTTCCAAAAACTCTTGAGCTGAAGAAAATGCAACTTGGTTTAAGTATTTTATCACCTCTTCCTCAGTCATTCCAATACCTCTATCGATAATGCTTATAGTCTTATTTTTCTCATCGAGTTTCACGTCGATTGTAAGATCACCAAGCTCTCCTTTAAAATCACCTTTCGATGCCAGGGTCTTTAATTTTGTTGTTGCATCAACTGCATTTGATATGAGTTCCCTTAAAAATATTTCTTGGTCTGTATAAAGGAATTTTTTGATAAGCGGAAAAATATCATCTGCACTTACGCCAATTTGTCCTTTTTTTTGTGTTATTTTTTCTTTTGCCATTTCTATTTTATTTTTTAATGGTAATAATATTTGTTAATATTCGAAAAGTGACTTTTAAGCATTTAATACTAATTTAAGTATTGTTCTTAAGTCAAAACCACTTCCTCACTTAACTCCTTATTGCAAAAGCTGTACCATTACATATAATGCGCCATTTTGGCACTTATAAAAAAACACCTATAAAATTAATTATAGGCGTCAACTTGTGATATGAAAAAACTCTGTGGTTTGAGTATATTTTTAGAAACCTATCAATTTTACTCCTGCGCTTACTACCATAAGGTTATCTCCTAATGTGCTTCCGCCATCTTTGAATAAAGGTATAAGATCAAAATTACCATAAAGGGTTAATTTATTTATTCCTAATCTGAGAGTACCATAAAGCTGATATGGATTTAGGTTAAAATCACTTTTTATTTTATGCTTAATAGTATTGTCATCCAAATCGTATTTTTGATAGAGTTTTGAATACATTTTTATTCCACCAACAAAGCCGGCTGCTAAGTAAAATCCTTTGCCTGGTCTTGGAGAAGTATTAAATTCAAGTAAGAGAGGCATTTGAAAATAACTCACATGTAGCTTATCTTTTTTGTAATTTAGATTATTGATTACTACGGGATCTACTTGCCCATTTTCTTCTATTAAGTCTATATTATTTTTAAATGAGAAATTTTTGTATTCCAATCCAAAACCGGTAGTCAAAAGTATGTGTTTTTTGATAATACTAAGGTTTATCTCCATAAAATTGATATTCCATATTCTACTTTTCCAAGGATTGATTTCCCAATTTTTAAAATTAGCAGTTAGTTCACCACCATCTCTAATATCTCCAAATTGATTTATCCCAAGGTAGAATCCTGCCCATCTGGAATACTTTTTGGAATTATAATACTTTTTAGCTTTAGTTTTCTTTTCCTTTTTATTGATCGTTATTTCCTCATCTTTGATTTCTTCTTTTACTGAAGTAGTATCTTCGGTCTCATTATTTTTTTCAACAATTATAATTGTTTTATTACCGAGTTTAATTTTTGTTGTATCATTATCAGACTCTTCTTTTTGAGCATTTGCAAATGTTACTGAAAATAGCATTACTATTAAT
>JALVAD010000554.1 GCA_027011385.1 Saprospiraceae bacterium
CTATTAATGATAGCCAATATAAGTTTTGGACAAACAAAATTTACTCCTATTATTAATTTAGAAACTACTCCGGTCAAAAACCAACAAAGAACCGGTACATGTTGGTCTTTTGCAACAGCATCATTTATCGAATCCGAAGTGTTAAGAATAAACAAACAGCCTTATGATCTTTCAGAAATGTTTGTTGTGAGAAATATTTATGAGAATAAGGCTAAAAATTATTTTTTAAGGCAGGGGAAAGCTAATTTTAGCCAAGGAGGTTTATCTCATGATTTTATTAATGCTATTGCATCATCCGGATTAGTTCCACAAAAAGCATATGGAGGAAAACCAAAACACGAAGAAGTTTACAATCATACTGAATTATTTGATGTGCTAAATGGATATTTGAAATCAGCAGTTTCTTCAAAGCAACATACCGATTATTGGTTTGATGCTTACAATGCGATACTTGATGTTTATTTTGGAAGAAAACCTTTTAGTTTCACATATGAAGGTCAATCTTACACTCCAAAAAAGTTTGCGGTATTTTTGGGCATTGAACCAAAAAAATATATCGAATTTGCTTCTGTAAACTATCATCCTTTGCATAAATATTTTGTTTTGGAGATTCCGGACAATTATTCTTCCGGCTTGTACTACAATCTCAAAATTGATGAATTGAAAGCACAAACTGATTATGCCTTGGAAAATGGATTTACCGTTAGTTGGGATGGAGATGTGAGCGAACCGGGTTTTGACCGGAAATCTGGAATAATTGCTCTTGAAAATGAAAGTATTGGTGATTTTAATTATTTTGATATAAGCAAAAAACGTAAAAAACAATTTGAATCATTTAGTACTACAGATGATCATTTGATGCATATTATTGGGAAAGCCAAAGATGAGAAAGGAAAATTGTATTATATTGTGAAGAATTCTTGGGGAAATGCCGGAAAATACGATGGCTACTATTATATGACAGAAAGATATTTCTTATTGAAGACTGTTGCAATAATGATACATAGGGATGCAATAATGAAAGATTTAAAACCTATTATGTTTATTCAGGATGCTATTTATTAAGTTTAACCTTTATTTCGAGATTTTTTTAAATTAAAACCCAATAGTTAAAAATTGTATCACAGAAGCAAAAGCCAGTAAAAAAGTCGGGATAGTGCAAGCACGACACCCTTCCCTTGCTAAGGGAAGGGTTTGGGATGGGTTCTGAAATAATGTTTGAATTATCAAAGACATAGTAATTTAGTTGATAGGATGTTCACGAGTTTTTATTATAGAGATACCTTGATCATAACAGTGTGTGTATTTGTTAATATATTGCTAATAACATATTTTTAGGAATTTTTAAACAAAAACATTGTTTTGATGTTAGGAGAACATTATAAAATTAAAAAATTGTAAAAATGAAGAATTTACTTATATTGATTGTAATGATGCTAGGATTGAACTTTAACTCTAGTGCTCAAACACAAAGTGCATCTGGGGTTATAACCATTTCTGCACAGGATTTTAAACAAAAGGCTGTTTCGGGAAAATATCCTATTGTAGATATTAGAAC
>JALVAD010000555.1 GCA_027011385.1 Saprospiraceae bacterium
AATTTAATCTCTATAATCAGATTAAGAAAATTAATGTTTCTGATTTCAAATCCGGAATCTATATTATTCGCTTCAGTAATTTGGACAAGGGAGGAATTCAAGTTGAAAAATTAATTGTACAATAAAATTAATTTAAGGGCTGAATTATATAATTTATTAATAATTTAGCCCTTTGTATTTAAAATTCATTATTTTTATGAAAATGAAAAAGATATACTTGCTTATTATTTTTGCTTTTGTCTGTACTGATATATATAGTCAGATGCAAAAGATATACAGTAAATATCCTAATGAAGTTGCCGGATTTGGCGGATTTAAAGCAAATTTTAGTGGAGATACTATTATCGGCTATGCAGGTAAAAGGTTATATTCAAAATCTGAAATAGGTGATCCTGCAAATGATAGTCTAAATATGTCTTTTTTTGTAAAAAAAGGCGATAAATGGGAGAATATACTATATCATAGTTTTGAGCATATGAGTCTTAAGCATAGTAACTATTCAGAAGGTAGATTAATAAGAAAAGTAGAAAGTTATAATAGCTGCAAATGTGATATCTTGGAAATTCATAAACTAAATAACAATAAAGACTTTTATATCGCTGATACAATCCAAATCCATAATAGTTCTGGCGCAAAAATAAAACTATATAAGGATTGGATGATATTGGCAGGTTCAAAGCAAATAGGTTTTGGACAGGAATTTAGGATTAGAATATATATATACCATTATAAGGATAATAATTGGAAAAGGAAAGATTTAATAAAAATTGATAATGAAAATGTGAAATCAACTACTTCCATTAAGGAGA
Organism: Saprospiraceae bacterium; assembly: GCA_027011385.1. Classification (GTDB taxonomy): domain Bacteria; phylum Bacteroidota; class Bacteroidia; order Chitinophagales; family Saprospiraceae; genus JADJGA01. The sequence goes on from JALVAD010000555.1 coordinate 810, forward strand.
TTGAGATAAATGATAAATATTTAGTTATCAGTTATGCTAGTGCATACATGAATGGTAAAGGTAATGGTAAGGTATTTGTATTTAGGATGCAGGGTAATAATTGGGAAAAAGTTCAAGAGATAGTCCAACCTGATCCATATTGGAAAGGGAGTGGATTTGGAAAGCACTTGTCACTTTCGCCTGATAATAAATATCTGGCAATAGGTGCAAGTCGTGACGAAACTGGATTAATCAATGGTTGTCATAACAGATGTATATACATATATGAGAATAAAGGAGGAATATGGGAATTGCAACAAAAATTAAGCAAAAGACAATGCCGACCGACTTGGTTTGGGAGTTCATTTGAAATATGTAATGGAGAATTACTTATCGGTAATCCCAATAAATATGAAGTTCCCGATATTGTACATTATGACAAAGGAGTAATTGAATATTATAAACTTAAAAACGGATTATGGGCAAAAATTGGAGAGATACAACCACCTGCATCTGATATTCATCAAGGAAATTTTGGAGATAATATTAAAAGAAAAGGGGAAACAGTTGTTGCAGGAGCTCCAGCAGATTCTACTTATTATCATGATGTAATTTATAGTTTTGTTTCATTTTCCGGTGCTGCCTACATCTTCCAAATCCCCGCCCGCGATACCCTAAACATAGAGCTATGCGAAGGCGGTAGTTATACATTCAATGATACTGTGATAACTACTTCCGGACATTATATAGATACGCTTATGGCATCGTATGGAGTGGATAGTGTGGTACAGTTATATGTCAATGTACATCCGGTGCCCCAAGTAGAGATTGACACTTTTATCTGCCCGGGCGATAGCATCAAGATAGGGGAGGAGGTATTTACAGAGGCAGGGGAGTATGAGGTAATGCTTAAGAGTAGTTATGGATGCGATAGTATAGTGCAGTTAAGTCTTGGTATAAGCGATATAGAGCTTCTTGATAGTACTATAGTATCGGATTATGGTTGTGGGAGCGGAGCGATAGATATTAGTATTGTCGAGAATAATCCGCCTTATGCTTTTGACTGGAGTACGGGAGAGCAAGGAGAGGATATATCAGGATTGACCACGGGGACATACAGCGTGACTATAAATGACAAGAGCGGTTGTGAGTTGCAACAATCCTTTATTGTACCTGATTCAATCCCTTATCTGATACCCAACGCATTTTTTCCTTCCGGGACAGAAGAGATAAACAAAAACTTTAAAATATATCAAGCCCAAAATGTACATATAGAGTCCACGCAGATATTTGATAGATGGGGAGAGAAAGTATATGAGTCCCAAGGCGATGAATATTGGGATGGTAGTTACAAGGGAAAAGTACTAGCTCCGGGCGTATATCTGTATAAGATAGTGATAGATTCTCCATGTGGCAAGGAGACGGAGACGGGACAGGTTTTGTTGTTGAGGTGATTTTGTGTTTCGAGTTCCGTGTTCTGTGTTTCGTGTTTTGAGTTCCGAGTTTTGTGTTCCGGTTTTGAGTTAGTAGTAAAATAGGGAAAGCTTAGGACTCGAAAGCACGACTGCAAGGAGTGATTTTGAAGCCGGGTTATACAACAAGGAGCGTTGCTACCACCCCCTTATTTTTTTCTGGATGAAAAACATAAGTGGGGACTGCAGAGCATTTGCGGTTTACCCTGTGAAATCAACGAAGTATTTCACTGGGGGAGGGATAAGGTCTGCCCTGTGAAATAAATTTATGAATATTTCATAGGGAGGCAGCTGTGTCAAGATAAAGGAGCATCGCTCCTGCAACACCTATTTTAATAATATCGAACACCGAACAAGGAACGCTGATTTTAAATTTGAAAGGGATGAGATAACCAAATAAATCATATATCAGCCTGTCCCGCAGCACAGTGGGATTAATCGGTGTTCGATATTCTAACTGAATAATGAACAATGATTAACCCCGTGAAATAAATTTTCAATTTAGGCGAAGCCTATTTCACAGGGTTAACGATTTATGATTTTAGAAGGATGCACACCCCTAAGAATCCACATTTGTATATTCTAATGAAAGTATAAAAGCGGGATCAGTGACGCCCGCTTATGAGAGTACACTCTCCCCGCAAAAGGTCTCTAGACCTCTTTGCAAATTAACATCCAATCTTAAAAAAATATTAAAAAGGTTTGTGAAATAATAAAAATAAATTTACCTTTGCGTCTCGTTAATTGAAAACGATTGGAGGGGTGGCAGAGCGGTTGAATGCACTGGTCTTGAAAACCAGCGTACTCGCAAGGGTACCGAGGGTTCGAATCCCTCCTCCTCCGCCATAAAAAAAAGCTAATCTCATCACGAGATTAGCTTTTTTTATTTTGAGCTTTTAATCTTTTTATATTCTCCTTATTCCGCTTTTTAGAGATTTGCTGTTTTTAAATTTGTACTCAAAATCATCTTCCAATTCCAGTCCAGAGTTATCCTCAATGATCTTTTTATATCTATCGTAGATATCTTTAGCTTGTTTTTTACCATTAATCTTCAATCTTTTTTCATTGATGTCAAATTTAAAACTACCATTGATATCATCTAGAAATCCATCACTTAAAAGTTGGTCTCTAATGATTTCTTTCAATGATTTGAATCCCTTCTCTTTATTGTCGTCCAAACTTTTTGGAGAAATCAATGGCTTATCAAATCCATTATGATTAAAAAAGTCATCGAAGTGTTTGGTGATGTCCGGACTCATAGGTGTATTGAAGAAATTTTTAAAGAAATCTTCATCCATAAATGAATCACCAAATCCCATATGAAAACCTGGTTCAAAATTGAATCCAAAACCTTGTAGTAATGAATCATTTTTAAATGGATCTATATTGAAATGCCTGAAATTCATTCCAAAAATGCTGTCTAAATCCATTGGATCCATTTGACCAAATCCAAATCCTTGAATCGGATTATTTCCTAAATCCTGATCTGCATCTTCTTCCTTTTCAATAGTTTTTTCTTCGACGATAGAATCACCTTTCATTTTGATAATCTTTTCGATGACTTTCTTTTTACCATTGATAATTTCGACTTTAGTAATTCTTTTTTCCTGAGTTATTTCAGGTTTTAGTGTATCTGAGGGAGCAAAACTAATATAGTCGTTCCCTGTTTTATCTGCTTTGCTTGTGTTATTTGCCTTGAGTACAATGCTGAAAAATGCGATAACAATAAGCAATAAAGCGGAAATTCTGATAATCATTTTTTTATTTTTCATAGCTTAATATTTTATAATTTAAAAATACTATTAAAAATCTAATGAGTATTCAGCTGGTTTATGTTTTGCTGATTTTAAAACGTGAAAGATTGTGAAAAAGTTTCCTTACGATTAATTTTTTTATTAAAAATCTAACCAAGTTTAGAGACTTTGGTATAATAGCTTGCTTTGAATCACAGAATAAAAAACCTGTGAAAAAAATGTTGGTTAACAAGTATTACGCTCCCTTCACTTGCTAAGGGAAGGGCTGGGGATGGGTACTAAATCTAATATACTTTATCTTTCTATTGTCTTCAAGGTGCATCTTTTCATAGTAAGTTTTTATATCCAAATCCGGATATTCCAACTCATCTTTATATATATCATCTTTAGTATACAATATTGTGCACTTGTCATCGGAAGATAATGTTTCCATAGAGTATTCGTATAGCTGGGGCGAATCCGTTTTGAGATTTACTATACCATTTTGTTTCAATATCTTGCGATAGTGATTTATGAAATGAGGGGAAGTAAGCCTGCGATTTGCCTTGCTTTTTCTTAAAAAAGGATCGGGAAAAGTAATCCAAATCTCATCAATTTCACCTTCCTTGAAGAAATCAGAAATATGTTCAATTCTAGTTCTGAGAAAGGCAATATTTCCCAATTTTTCTTTCAAAGCAAAAGTAGCTCCTTGCCAGATTCTAGCACCTTTAATATCTACACCTATGAAATTTTTGTCAGGATATCGTCTTGCTAGTTCAAGCGAATATTCACCTCTACCGCAAGCTAATTCTAATATTATCGGATTGTCATTTTTGAAGAACAAATCATTCCATCCATTGGAAAAATCCACTTGTTGACCATCTTTACCGACAAGTATATTATCTTTTGCATTGAAATTTTCAAATACATTGGGGAATGCCAATACTTCTGCAAATTTTTGTAATTTGTTTCTGGTGCTCATCTACTTTTAAATTATTAATGCAAAACTAAGTAAAATTTACCTAGTGATTGCACGAAAAGAGACAATTTAGTGTGTTTTTTTTTGCAAAAGTTACCTAATCATCCTCTTAATTCTAGTGTATTTATCGTGATTTGTCCTTGTTCCGCGACAAGATAATTTGTTTTTCATAGCTTCAATATCAGCAACTCTTGATTTAGAAGAGGGGTGAGTGCTCAAAAACTCAGGTGGAGAAGATTGGCTTAGCATCTTTTTGAAAAATCCTGCTGCGCCTGCTGCATTATATGGAGTTGGACAAAGGTATCTTACTGAGTATTCATCAGCTTCAGCCTCACTACTTCTACTGAATTTCAATCCGATTATACCTGCAATTACTTGCTCCAAAGCTTGTTTGTCCTTAAGGATAGCATTTAATAAAACAGTTATTCCAAGACTTTTTGTCAATTGTCTAGTGGAGTGTCTTCTGTCTGCATGTGCCATTTCATGTCCCAGTACACCGAGTAATTGATCCTCCGAATCTAAAAATTTTATCAATCCTGTATAAATATAAATGTATCCACCCGGAGTAGCAAAAGCATTTAATGTTTTTTTGTCATCGATAATTTTCACTTCCCAAGCAAATTTGTTTTTATATTTCAAATTACCTTTTTTCAAGATAATATCCCTCAATCCTCGTACATATCTGTACAAATCTCTATTGCTACTTTCCTTTAGTATCGGAAATTTTTTATGATCGGATTCTATTTCGGTTTTCACTTGTTTTCCCAGTTTGATATCTTCTTCTACAGAGAAAATATTCACTTTGTCCAAGGCTGTTGTGGTAGATTTATAAGCTTTTTTTGTGAAAGAACAACTGGATGAACTGATGATAAATGCAAATAATAAACTGTTCAATAATATATTTTTC
>JALVAD010000556.1 GCA_027011385.1 Saprospiraceae bacterium
CTCTACTTCCTTTTGGAGTTAAAATCCGCATATCATCAAGATTTTTTATTGATTCCCTTTCTTCTCTATCATATCTTACCCATACTCTGATTTCGTCTTGTCCCCTTTGAAATCTCTGTACAGATCCACCAAAAAAACCACCTCTCACCTGTGACATTACCTTTTGGAGATTGAGCCCTAACAAATATGCATTTTCCTTTAGTTTTATTGATATCTCTTTGATTCCTGCCGGATCATTGTCTGACACATCTTTAAGCCTATCATCATTTTCAAGGTATTTCTTCAATTCCACTTTTGCTTTTTTCAATTCATCGATATTATTTCCGATCAATGCAACTGATACCGGCTTTCCACCAAAATGCGAACCTGAACCGTATTCCAACGCTTCGATTCCTGTCAGAGGGGGAGTCTCCTTTTTAAGTGCATTAGCTATCACATCTGAGGAGAAATCTCTTTCCTCTCCTACCAAAAGGTTTACAGTCAATTTACCCGTGGAAGTTCCCGGACCTAAATGCCGTATTATATTTTGGACTACATCTTTACCGCCTGATTGTTTTTCTTTGAAATCATCGTTTACTTTCCAAGCAGCTTCTTCTATTTTTTTTAGATATTCCAATGTTAATTTTTCATTTGTCCCTTGGGGCATTCTCAAAGTAATCTGTATTCTATCACTTGCTACTGCCGGGAAAAATGTAAATTTGATTATTCCGCCACCTATCGAGCCGACAGTTAATATCAATAATATTACCGGTATTGAGAAGCCTAAGAATTTATTCTCTAAGAAAAAAGTCAATATAGGAGTATATAGATTTTCTTTCATCCATCTCATAATCTTTTCGCCCCATTTATTGAACAAATACTGCTTTTGGTTGGACTTCAACGCATCTGAATGAGCTATATGAGAAGGTAATACAATCATCGCTTCAAATAAAGACAATGTCAATGTGATTATAACAACAAGGGATACCTCACTAAAAAAACTACCCATTCGACCTTCCAAAAATAAAAATGTTGAAAATGCTATAATTGTGGTCAAAACCCCTGAAAATACCGCAGGAATAACTTCTATCGTTCCATCAATTGCAGCTCTAAAAGGTGTACTTCCTTTTTCCCAATGATGATAAATATTCTCAGCAATCACAATTCCGTCATCAACCAAAATACCTATCACGATAATCATTCCAAAAAGGGAAAGAACATTGATGGTCACACCAAATAATGCTGCGAAAATATATAAACCGAAAAAAGACATCGGAATCCCAAAAGCTACCCAAAAAGCCAACCTTGGCTTTAAAAACAAAGACAACAGCAATAGCACTAAAATGATTCCTTGTAAACCGTTTCTCATCAAAAGTCTGGTTCTTTGATCCAATATAATAGAGGAATCATTTGAAACATTTAGCTTAACATTATTGTGATTAATATTAAAATCGTCCAAATATTTTCTTACACTATTAGCAGCACCAATCAAATCTTCGTCAATAGTAGTATTCACGGTGAAACTAATGGCTGGTTGACCATTATAATAAATTCTATCGGGATTTTCGCTCCAGGTATCTTTTACAGTTGCGATGTCTTTAAGCAATATCCTATTGCCGTTTTCATCTGCTCGCACAACGATATGATCCAGTTCATCACCATAATATTTCTTGCTTTTTGCCCTGATTAAATACTCTTCATAATCTGTTTTTATCTTTCCTCCGGTAGTCAAAAGGTTCGATGCTGCAATGGCTCTGGCGACATCTTCAAAACTCAATTGGTAAGCTCTTAAATCATTTTCCCTAACCGCTATTTCTATCTCTTCTGCCGGGAATCCCGAGAGTTTAACTTGTGATATTCCGTCAACTGCCCTAAGATCATTTTCGATACCTCGTGCGATATGCTTTAATGTTTTTAAAGAAGTGTTTTTGCCGCTTAATGTAAATGAAAAAGCCTCTCTCATAAATCTCCTCTTAGAGATAATCGGAGGCTCTAGCCCTGCAGGTTTACTTGGTACTCTATCGACTGCGTTTTTAACTTCATATACCATTTCGTTGATATCATAATCCTGAAATGTCTCTACGGTAATTACAGCAAAATTCTCAGAAGATTTTGATGTTACTCTGTCAATTCCTGCAATTCCTTTAAGGTTATCTTCAATTTTGAGCACTACACCCTCTTCCATCTCTTGGGGAGAAGCTCCGGGATAAGTCAACTCAATAGTGATAATTGTGGTTTCGGCCAATGGAAAAAAAGATGATTTCATATTCTTCCATCCGACCGTACCAAAAATCACAACAGCCAATATGATAACCCATATTACCACACTGTATTTTATGAAATATGATAATATTTTCTTCATTTCTCCTCTTTTAATTCTTCAACAATCATCCCGTCATAAGCTCCGGGTACCGGCTTTTTCAGAATCTTCTCACCATCTCTTAAGCCTTGAACGATTACCGTTTTTTCTTTAAAAAATACAGGTATTATCTCTTTGGCATTTAAAATAGAGTCTTGGAGAACAAATATTTTATTGGCACTAAAAATATTTTTCCTAGATACCTCGAATGCATTATCTATAGTATGTCCCTCTATTTCAGCATCCAAAAACATTCCCTCTTTCAGATTTTTATCCGACACTTGGATATATGCTTTCATACTTTGGCTTTGGGGGTCAATCATACTATTTATCCTAATTATTTTTCCTTCCCAATGCAGTGATTTATCAACATTGTACAATTCTACTTTTTTACCAACTTTTAGAAATTTAATATTCTCTGAATTCACACTCGCCTCCAATTCATATGTTGTAGGCGAAATAAAAGTCCCAAGTTTCTGTCCGGGTCTTATCAATGTTCCTTCCGTCACTCTTGCATCTGTAACAGTACCGCTAAAAGGAGCGTAAATCTTGTATTTCGCCAATCTTATTTCAAGGTTTTTTATATTATAATAAGATGTGAAAATATTTTTTCCTGTCACATAATACTTTTCTTTTTCAGACAATGGTTTTGGCAATTCGGGAAGTGATTTATTAATACTAAAACTTCTAACGTATTCTTCCCATTGAATAGCTGATTCCGGATAGTCCAATTTCAAATCAGGTATCATAGCGATTATTTGATTGAGAAGACTACTTCGTTGAGCTTTTAGAGCGGAATAAAATTCTTCGCTATTAATTTTGAGCATCAATTCTCCCCTTTTGTAGTTATTTCCGGCTCTAAAATCCTTTCCAAATCTTTCGAGCACTCCTTGCACTTCTGCAAATAGCTCTACCCTTTTTTTAGCTACCAATTTGCCGCTTGCTGTAACCATCACAGGAATTGAATGATTTTTCACTTCCTGTGTATATACCGAGGTATGGTGAATGACCTTGTGCGAAACGTGTTTTTTCTTGTTTTTTATCAGGGCTTTTGCTCCGAATATAGCTCCTAATATCAATAGGACACCCAATATTGTTGTAATTATTTTTCTCATTTTCTATATAGTTTTATATGCAACTAATTTTAAATTAAATACCTTTATTCATCCCCCTTATCCAACTCCATTTTAATATTTTCAATCACTTTTTTTAATATGTTTATGGTAGTGCTTATTTCTTCATCCGTTATTCCTGTATGCAGGGTTTTTGTTATTACATGCAATGATGTTTTCGACGCCTCATAAACTTTTGTACCTTTCTTGGTCAAGTATACTAAATTGACTCTTTTATCCTCTTTTGATGGTATTCTTGCTATAAGATTTTTCTTTTCCACGGTATTGATTAGCCTTGTCAATGAGCCTTTGTCCCTATCCGTTAGAAATGCCAATTGATTTTGTGACTGGCCGTCTTTTATATAAAGAAATTTTAGTAATAGCCATTGCTTTACAGACACATCAATATTATCTTTTTTAAATTGATGAGTCAATAATGCTTCCATCATTTTGGAAGTCTTTCCAAGCCAAGGGGCTAAAGTATTTAGTATGTCTAATTTGTCTTTATACACGAATATTCTTCATTTAATATCTGCAAAGGTAATAAAATAATTTAATATCGTTGCATGTGCAACTAAATAAAATTTTGTTTATTTTTCTTTTGCAAAATACTCTACTACCATAAGTAATTTTGCAGCTTCATAGATTTGATTATTATTAATCTCTGCTGCTGCTATTTGTTGTACTATTTCCGTGTCGAATTTATCAAGTAGACTTTTATATTCTTCAACTTCCTCTTTTAATGGCAATTTTTCCAAGCCGGCTATTTTGGAAATAAGATTACCGGTAAGGAATTTGCTATTAGTTATACTTTTTGGTAAGCTATCAAAGCCCAGAGGGGTTTTTGTCTTTATATGAGGGATAGTAAATACATTTCCTTTAGTCATTTTTAGATAATACGCTCTACCAAGTCTCCCGATATTATCCAGCTTTACCGGATCTATTTTACCATTATCATCAAATACTTTATCGGCTATTTGAATACATTTGACATTACAGATAACAAGACTTGAAGCTCCTCCAAAATCTCCAAAATGAATAACCCTGTCCAATTCACACTCAAATCTTACATAAGCTTCTTTTACTCCAAAGGCATTGATTGTTTCTGACTTCACCGGAGTAAGCCCGGATTTAGCAAATTCATCTACATTTGAATCATATGAAACAGAGGAAAGAACCATTTGATTTGCTATTCCCGAGTTCACCATATTCACTACACATTCTCCTGTATTTTCAATATTGAGCAAGGTATCTTTCTTTGAGCCATCAGGTTTTCTATTGACTGAAAAAACCAATATTGGAGGATTAGAACTAATGGCATTAAAATAGCTGAATGGAGCCAGATTATTTGTCCCTTCATTATTTATTGTACTGATAAACGCTATCGGTCGTGGTGTGATAGTACCGAGCAAATATTGATGCATATCTTTGGGGAAAGTGTTTGTTGGGAAAATAGTTCTCATTGTTTAATATTTTGTATAAACCAAAGATACAAAATTACATTAAGTGTTGTAATGACTTAACCTGTTTTAGATAATTTTTTTCTTTGCGAGAGGATTCTCTTTCTTGTTGGCTTTTTTAATTAATATTTACTAATCAAATTGATATAACACTAAAAAATTGAACCTGGGCATTATTATTATTGTTTTATATATTGTAGTGTCTCAAATTGATAATATTAATTGAAAAAGAGAAAATTAAAAATGAAAAAAGCACTTTTTATCATAGCCTTGAATATGATAGCTCTTCTTAAAATAGAAGCCCAAAATTCATATGTTATTAATGAAGCCCAGATTAATATTGTTGATCATAAACTTGAGATGATATCAAAAAATCATTCAAATAAAGAAGAAAAATCAATTATGTTTTCTACACCAAATAGGGAGATGAAAATAGATATAGAAAATTTGAAAAAATCATCAAATAAAAATAAAAACATGTTAATTGGTGGACTTATAGGTGGAGGTATAGGTTTGGCTATTGGAATACCATTTTGGCTTAGTTGTACAATGATTGATGGTTTCACAAGAAATCCTTCAGGAGGATGTGGAAAATACATTGCAATACTAACAGTAATTGGAGCAGGATTAGGAGTTGTAATCGGGTTATCCATAAGTGATTAGCAAGAAATATGTTGTTTTAACTCCACTTGACCACAAGAAATATTATAAAAATCAAAATCCGCTTGATAATTTGAATTCATCCTATAGGGGTTGGGAAAACATGGAATAAAAATATAAATTTGCTACTTTTATAAGTGAGTTATGTACGATATCCCAAATTCTAAATAACCATTAAATTAAAATAAGCATAATTAACATACGTTATATTGGTAAAAGTACATTTTATCAATTTACAAATTTGATTAAAATATAGTATATATAAATTTAATTTAAAAGAAAAATTGTAACTTTGGATATATA
>JALVAD010000557.1 GCA_027011385.1 Saprospiraceae bacterium
TAGCATCAGTAACAGTAACGGAATAGTTTCCAACGCATAGACCATCGATACCGGAAGTGGTTTGTCCATCATTCCAAAGATAAGTAAATGTAGCAGTTCCATTTGTTACGTCAGTTATATTAATATAGCCATTGCATTGACCAAAACAAGTATTGGATTGATTGTCGACAATAGTTAGATCAGGACAAACATACTGGACAACGGTAACAGTTTGAGTAGCTTCACATTCGTTAGCATCACCTACGGTTACAGTATAATTACCCGGAGAGAGGTTTGTAATAGTTTGAGTTTCTGCTCCATTACTCCAATTATAATAGTAAGGAGGAGTTCCTCCTGAAGGATTTGCTGTTGCGGTTCCATCGTTGCACCCATTGCAAGTTTCATCTGTTTTTGATGCATTGGGAATAATCTGAGGAAATTCAGAAATAGTATAACTTTTTGATACGGTACAATTTTTAGCATCAGTAACAGTAACGGAATAGTTTCCAACGCATAGACCATCGATACCGGAAGTGGTTTGTCCATCATTCCAAAGATAAGTAAATGTAGCAGTTCCATTTGTTACGTCAGTTATATTAATATAACCATTGCATTGACCAAAACAAGTATTGGATTGATTGTCGACAATAGTTAGATCAGGACAAACATACTGGACAACGGTAACAGTTTGAATAGCTTCACATTCGAGAGCATCGCCTACGGTTACAGTATAATTACCCGGAGAGAGGTTTGTAATAGTTTGAGTTTCTGCTCCATTACTCCAAATATAAAAGTAAGGAGGAGTTCCTCCTGAAGGATTTGCTGTTGCGGTTCCATCGTTGCACCCATTGCAAGTTTCATCTGTTGCCGAAGCGTTTGCAAATGTCTCAGAATTAACTTGAACTTCAATTTCATCAATATCAAAGCAGCCATTTGCATTAGTAACTGTAACGGTATAAGTTGTTGTGGATATTGGGCTTGCTATGGGATTATAAATATTTGGATCGTTTAAAGAGGAGGCAGGTGACCATTGGTATGATGTTCCACCAGATGCTTCTAATTGAGTGCTAGTTCCATAGCAAATTGTTTGATTCCAGCCTGCATTTGCGCTAACGTATTCAGTTTCAAAAGATTCTTCGTTTTCTCCGTTGCATAGTAAAAGAGTTTCTCCTATGTATGGGTGAATAGAAACATATATTGTACTTCCACATGGTAGATCATCTGCCAAGTCCCAAGTAGTTACATTGCCTACATTTTCATTATCAATAATCTCTGTGCCATCTGAAGTAGTCCCTACTTGTAATAGATATCCATCAACACCAGCAACAGCTTCCCAAGTTAAATCTGTGGTAATAGATACATTAGTAGCTCCATTGACAGGGTCAGTAAGATGAGTGCAATAAAGTACAATAAGATCTTCAGTTTCAAAAGATTCTTCATCACAAGGTAGTGGAGTGCTTCCATCGTAAGGAGTGATTGTCACATAGATTGTACTACCATAAGGTAGGTCGTCAGGTAAATCATATGTAGTTACATTTCCAACATCTTCATCGTCCATAATGTCACCACCATCTGAAGTAGTTCCTACCTTTAATAGATAACCATCTGCACCTGCAACTGCATTCCAACTCAGATCTGTAGTAACATTGACATCAGTATCTCCATCTTCGGGTTCAGTCAGATTAGTACACTCAACATCAAGAACTGTTGCATGAGAATAATTTACTTGAATACTTAAAAAAAGTATCATTATGATGACTATTTTGAGTAAGTTAGCTTTTTTCATAATTTTTAAATTTTAGTTTTTTTGAAAAATTTTGTTTTATCACAGCAAAGTTGGTGTAAATTGATTTCTGCATCTAACACAAATCGGACATTTATTAACACAAATCGGACATTTTGCAGAAATTCTATTAAATTAGATGTAATTTATTTTTTTTCAGTTAAATCTATTTTCACTATAGGACTAAAACCGCTTTCATTTTTTGTTTTATCAATTACACTTACCGTGTACTCATAAAAATTACCTCTTGAGATATCATTGTCTATTATTTGTGTTTCATTAACCTTCACTTTTTTGATAAAATGAAAACTGCTGCCATTTGTAGATCTGAAAATTTGAATTTCCAAAGCGCCTTCAATAGGGTATTGCCACTTTATTACGACTTCTTTATTTGTTTTATTAAACACTGCATTGATATTGCTTACTGGTAGTATTTCATTGAAATCTATTGCAGTAAGAGTTATAATAAAACTTATATCTGATAGTAATTGAGCATCGTCTTCTGCGACTATTTTATATTCATATGTTTTATTTGGAATTGTGCCTGAGTCAATAAACTGATCGTAATCTTTTATTTCATATGTTCTGTATATCATTTCCCAATTTTCGCTTTCCTTTTCTCTTCTATATAAATAGTGTGTTTTTACGTCAGTAGAGCTACTCATAGCCCAAACGAGCTTTATGCCGTCTTTTGTTACTTTATAATCAGTAAAAACAGGAGCCACAGGTGGAACAATATCCGGTTTTTTTACTTTGAGGATATCAGAAAACTCTGAAATATTTCGTGCCATATCTATAGTTGCTACTCTATAAAAAATATTTTCTGTTAATACATTAAGTGGAATAGTATCTGTGAATACAGTATCCCTAAGAGGTATATTATTTAAACCGATAAAAGTATGATTTTCTTGGTTTGCAAAATAAACTTTATATCCATAAATATCCTTTTCTTCACCAAGCTTCCAAGTGATTTTCACTATACCATTGGTATCAATTGTTCCAGCGAGTCCTGTAGGAGGTGCGGGGGCAATGCTATCAATAATAGAACCAAACTGAGGGAGAGCCACGTTTGCATTGCCGACGGTATCAACAGAATAAACAAAATAGTAATTGTTTGCTGATTGGTTATATGAAGTATCAATGAAACTTTTAATTTCTTTCGGCAGAATAGAACCGGTAACAGCAACTTCTCCTCCTTGAATAGTACTGCTTCTTGAAATAAGGAAACCATATAAATCAGGATCTTCATCATTTGCTTGCCAAGTTATTTCCATTTTATTAGGAGCAATTTCTTTAGCTTCTATATTGAATGGTGCAGAAGGAGGAGTTCTATCTCTTCCCATTCCGGCAACAAATTTAGAAGGTTTACTATATTCGGCAAAAGTATTAATACCAATTATTCGATAATAATACTTTATATAGTTTTGTGAAACGGAATCTGTATAAGTATTTGGTGAAATAATTTGACTATCTTTTTCATTATTATCACTATCTATATAGGGACTTTTGTTTAGTCTGAAAAAAGTTTTGCCTCCATCATCGGATCTCTCAATAAAATATGCAGAGAAATTCATATTATACATTCCATCCCATTCAATAATAACAGCTCTTTCTTCTTCATAAACTTTTGAAATTTTAAGTTCTATAGGTTTTTGAATCTCATTTCCTTTAATAATAAAATAAGCTGTGTCGATTGGATTATCAATACTACTTGCAAGGCTATAGACACGATAAATATAAGTCATTGATGTATCGATATCTTTGTCTTCAAATCTTAATCCGGAAGCGGTTGCAGCATTTTTTGAAAAATCTGCTGCTAAAAGAGCCATAGAATATAGATTCTCAAATTCATACGCTTTTTCAACAAAACTCGCATTGCTACCATTTTTGGATTTGTTTCTTTCTCCATAAATAGCTTGTGCAGCAATAGCCGCATAATCGTCTCCTGACGCTTCATTTGCAATTGGTTCCCAATCATCCAAAATCCATGGTTTCAATGGTTTTTCCGTTAAAGATTTGTAAAAAGCTTTAAAAAAATCAGTACTATCTCTAAAAGCTAATCTTTCCAAACCATATCCATAATGATTTGACAAGTGCCAAGTACCCGGATCGCCCGGTGCCCATCTAAGAATAATGCTTTTCCCTGTATTTTTTCCAGTGAGAAAAATCTTGCCTCTTAAAGAATTGATTTCTTTTGTCAATGAATCTTGCGAAAAGATGTTCATTGCAATGATTAGAAACAAACTTATATATAATATCTTTTTCATTTTTTATATTTTTTTATTTATTGAATTTTATTTTGTAGTTTGTGCCGGAGGTATATTGTATTTTTTTATTTATTGTCCTGATCAATCTTCTATTAGGATATTTATATGCCATAATAAATGAATTTGAATTTGGATAATCCATGACAGATTTAGGCATATTTAGTATTAAACGTGCATAAGGAACATTGGCATTAAATCCTTTTACATTTTTCAATTTCAATCCACTTAGTTCATTTTCACTATCGATCATATATTTGTAATAGACCCTTTCATAATCTGCAGTTCCGGTCAGATAATAAGTTTGACCATTAGATGTTTTAATTGGCGCTTTGAAATAATACTTCCACCACTTTTCAGGCTTCTTTGTTTTATTGAGATAATAGTCTTCCAATTCTGAATTTTTTGGAAAATATACTATTTTATCCAAATCTTTAGCTACGCTTTGTTTTATCCTGTTTAAATATTTGTAACCACCATATTGTGGGCGGTATGAAATAGCAGTATTATATGAAGACTTAATATTATCAGCTGTTAATGTTCCCGCACCTGAAAAAGAATTAGATGGATAATTGCCTGAACCAAAGAAAATGCCACTAAATGGATTATCATTATTTAATTTAATATAATCGTCATTATTATTATTTTCCATTTCTTTATTAAACTGATTGAGTTCCTTTTTAGAAATGGGTTTTGCCAAATCCGTATATGAATAAAACTTGATAAAATCACTATTAATACTAACTTCGGGTTTAACTTCTGAACTAAGTTTATATTCACTTAAAAGTCTATCAATATAATAATTTGCAGCTGTTTGAATTCCCATTAATCTATCGTGACCATCTATGAAATTCCTTTTCATAAATAAATTCATGTGATATCCCGGATATTTATTTGAATTGAATTTTATATCCAAATTAACCAATGGTTCTATGTCTTGGTGTCCATATCCATTTAGATCATATTCTTCCAAAGGTTCGTCAGACGTGTATTTGACAAAGAAGTTTTTTGCATTTACGGTACTTGAAAACTTTGCCGACCAATTACCTTGTGTGATTTTTTCTTTAAATGTATTGTATTTACTTGTTTTGAAGTAATAGTGATAAAGTATCCGCTCATAACTATCTTTTACTTGTGTACCCGGTAATTCTCTTATTTTTGCCGTTTTGGATTTCATTGTGCTTTTGCTCCCTTCCAAGAACTTAACATCTTTTTCATTTGTTGCGATTTCGTGGAGTGATAGATTATCCATTTGACTGTCATAAACATGCATATTCGAATCAATTTCACCAATATTTACTTGTTTTGGCTTTTGCTCAATTATCTGCATACAATAGTATTGATCATTGTCCAGATTGCCTACAAAATAGCTAAACTCTTTATATGAATTGGTTGTTATTAGTGGAGTTTCGGTTGAAGTACCGCTGCCATCAATTTTTGTAAATCTTACGAAATATCTATTGTTTGTATTTTTGAAAAGATCTGCTCTACCTGTATTTACTACCATATAGCCCAATCTGTTATCTGTTTCTCCTTTAAGAAATGAACGTTGATTTTTAAGAGGATAGGTGAAATTTATATTTTTCTCCACAAATACATCCGGTGCTTTTCCGGTTTTGAAAGAATATTCTTTGATTTCACTCCATATTTTACCGGTAGAGTCTCTTACTACTTTATTTCCTGTAGAGTATAGTTCTAATGCTCTGATTTCAATTTTTTGATTATAAGCAGTGTATTCATTTAGCATTTGTTCAGGACTAAGTGTGGCAGCTGTGTATTTGGAATTGAAATAAGGGCCATCACATTTTACTTTATTTCCTTTTTTCTTTGTTAGAGTCCAACTATGAACATATGGTTGCAATCTAATTACTTTAACGGAATCCACAGGAATTACCATAATCTTTTCAACCGGAACAGCAAATGCAACCGAACACTCGGAAAAAACATCAACTTTCTTGGAACCTTTATCAGGTTTCATATCTTGAACGAATTTTATTGTATTTAAGTAACTCGCGCCATCAAACTTAGTTTGACATTTTTGCCCGGTTTCAAATGTAAAATGATAATTTCCTTCTATAAGACCATTTAATATCCTGTAACTTAAAGCACCTTCTCCGTTTGCATAATTGGGATTAGGGAAGCCACCTTCCAGTATCATTGCAGCTGCAGCTTTTAATAATTCAATATCCTTGTCAATAAACCATAGTTTGACATGTATTCCAAATGCTGCTCTCAAACCGGCATATAATTGTCCTGATGCATACCAACCGTCATTTCCACGAGCAAAAGTAGACCCTTTACCATCGTCGCATTTCATATCACTTTTAGTATAGTTTATGTCAAAACCAATAGCAGCATGAAGATCAAAGTAGAAAGGAACCGGTCTTGCGTTTAGATCTAGACTCATTGTGGAGCCAAATGCAAACCCTTTACCCGGAGCCGGATTCTTTTTTTTCTGACCGGCAATAAGCTTGGATACATCGCCTCCTTTAAATCGTTGCCCTTTACCAACTGAAGCTTCGTCATAAATGGTTTTGAATTCTTGACTTGGTTCTGGCAATGTAGTTGGAATATTTTTTCCTATCATTAAATAACTTGTAAGATTGATTACAAATGCACTTTCCTTTTTCCCTTTTTTACTTAAATCTAGTTTTAAGGCGCCACGACTTTCCGGAGTTCCCATATAGAAATACCAGTTTCCTTTGTCATTTTCTTCCGGAGATACTGTTTTCTTTTTTCCATTGACTTTTTTATTATTTTTGGTGTCCCATTCTGAATGGAAAACTGCCCAGACAAAAGGATGATTGAAATTTTCAGGAATCTTGAAGTTTGTAAGTTTATTAGCTCCTTTAGTATTATTAATCGTGCTTAATTTGGCATATCCGTATAATTTGTTTTTCACATTGATGTCTACAATTAGATTCCCATCAAAACTTTGTATCCCCCCTTGATCTTGATTATTTTTATACGAAAGTTTGAGATATGCAGAAACAGCAGATGTTTTACTGTTTTTATCTTTGTTCATAAAAGTTGCTTCGCCACTTATCGATAGTTCTCTTAGTCCTCCACCTTTTATAAATGATGCATAAATGTCTGCATTGATTTTAAATGCTTTTCCTCCATCAGATGATTGAAATCCTGCTCCAAACTGCAATCCTATCAAGGTATTAAAATCGGGAGAATATGTTTCATTATTTGTACGCAACATGTGGTAAGAAACGCCTCCTTTCAGCATTACCAGATTTACACCTGAGAATACGGGAATACCACTACCTAAATTGGCTTTACCAAACACTCGCCAATAGCTATACCACTGTGCAGTATTTTCTTTCTTTGCAGTAGAATACTTAACCGTACCAAATTCACCATCCAAAACTCCACCGATATTGCCCGGAAGCGTTAAGTCAATTTTGCCGGCAAATCCATTCAAATGATATCTTTTACCATTGGCATCTGTTTTGTCTTCATCTTTGAATTGTACAAAACCATCAAGTTTAACTTTACTAAATTCTGCTTTAATCGCTATCTTTTTTAGAGAAACCTTTTCAATTTTAAAAGATTTAAGTTTTTTAATGTCAATCTTAGAAGCCTTTATCGCTAATGTTGTTTCAGCAGAAATACTATTTTTGCTTTTATTTCCAGACGATTTTTTCTTATCACCTTTTGACATAAAGCTAAGTGCAAGTGTAAAACTTAGCTTAGGGCTTGTTATCCCTCCTTCCAGATTAATATTTTTCAAACTCAATGGAAATCCTGCAAGGAATTTTGGGGGGCTGGCAAGAGCATAGGAGAAATTTTTAGTTTTGAAACCGGTTGAGCTATGAAATTCAAATCCCTCCATTTTCACTTGAGGCATTTTCAATCCATATTTTTTAGCTTTTGCCAAAAGTTTTTTATTCTCATTACTCAAGTAATCTGTGTTGAAATCAGCCATTACATCAAGTTTAAAACTTACATAGTTTTTATTTCCTAAGGAAAACCCAATTGTCGAATTTTCACCTATTGTCATTCTTGCAAAAAATATTGGAACTGTAATGTTTTTACCTTTCTTAGGTTTAACAGTGAATTTAATTGACTTGTCAGTTGATTTATCTATCACGCCTTTATAAGAAAGATAATCTCTTTCTTCAGCAATTGGAAGACCAATTTTTCCTTCTAAGCCTCCACTTTCCAATTTGTTCTGTAATACATTTACATACAATAAATCCAATGAAAAGGCACAACCATCGACATGTTTTGTGTTCTTGGTTCTTTTTTGTTCCCATTTAATAAGATCCTTTACTCTAAATGATGCTGTAAAGCCGGTTTTATCAATAATCATATTTTCTACTGAAACTTTAGTATTCCTGTTACCCTCATCTACATTACCAATGTATTTTGGTATCTTAACTTCCATCTTTTTGAGCCAAAATCCTCTCCACTTATTTCCCAGCCTTGAATCTTTTGATTTAAGAGTTTGATTGTTATAGTTTTTTGGTAAATTTGCTATTAAACCTGTAGGATTGCTCAAATCAGACAAATCAATATAAGCATCTGTCACATTAAATCCATAACCTTTCATTTTTTCAAATGGAAGTTGGAAGGCATCCATAGTGATTTTACCCATTATATTCAAACCTTTTTTGGTTTTAATGCGAGTTCTTGCTACTACTCTACCTTTATTATTTTCATCATCAGGTATAATTATTTTTCTTGAGAATTTATATTCTAGAGCAATATTTAATTCTTTGAATCCATGACAATTCCATTGGACATAAGTGCTGTTTTCAAAGTCATTGGCTTTGTCACTTTTCCCTTTTATTATCAATTCGTTTGCATCTGCACCATTTTCTTTATTCAAAACAAAGTTTGCATCAAAAGCAAGAAAAGCTTTTCCTTCTGTGCCTAGTCCGGATGGTGAAAAACTTATGTCTTCAGTATCAAGAATTAAGTATTTGGAAATGTCAAAATCTAATCCGGGGATTTTGATATCTATTAGAGTATTCATTACCGCATTGCGAGGTGTAAATGTCATATCAGCAATGGTAATAACAAAAGTGTATCCATCAAAAGTTTTATCTAAACCTACAGGTAATCCTGTTTTTTTACCTCGAAGGGATCGAATAAGCCTATCTGTAGATTTTGCTATTCCTTCAAGTTCATTTGCCAGTTCATCTGATGATTTCTTAAATACATTTTTTAATTGTCCTAAACCTTCTTTTGCGCCTTGTTTTGCATATCCTATGTATGAACCGTACTTTGAGAAAAATTTACTGTACTGCGTATTTTTCACTGCTTTTACTGTACCCTCAAATATTTGGTTAGCTTTATTTTTCTTTATATCTTTGAATACAACTTCCATTTTTAGCTTATTCATAAAATTGATAACAATCTCTCCTTTACCGCTAAAAATATTATTTTTCGAACTTGTTACTTCTGTTACTTTAAGATCAAATAGCCCTATCTTTAGTATCTGGTCTTTTTTCAGACCTTTAGTTGCAGTTTTGTCTGTTGGAATTTTTGCAATACTCTTTGAAATACAATCTCCATCAGGCTCAGTATCATCATTATCTTTTGGACCGACATGAAACTTTTGTAATGAAGAAGCATGGTATATACTACTTTCGCTCGGGCTTTTTGCTCCTGTACTTGGGTTTTTTAACCAAACGACTCTCCACCAATAATCACCTTGTTTATCAATTTTTATGTCAGCAGTGATATCAGCCCCAAGTCTGTTTATCATATTGGTAGCATTGTATGTATGGCTTGAAGAATTGAAAAAATCATCAGGATCTACTTCGATCTTGCCATCTTTGAATCCTACAATTTTGGAGTTATCAACTTTGTCTTGTGAGAAAACCTGTATAACCCAATGTTCATTAATTTTTGCGATTTTTGTTTTGCTATGTTTTTTACTCTTTATTAAACCAAAATTTACAAGTTGGTAATCAGGTAACATTTTCTTTTGTCTCATTATCGGTTTCCACGAAAAAGTTATATTTCCGGCAGCTACTTTTTCATCTTTGTAAGGAGAAGAAAGCTTTGGTTTGGGCATTCCTACGACAAAAGAAATGGTGTCAATTGTCGAGCTGAATGTTTGTCCCTTTCTATTTTTTGTATTATTAACAGAACTCCAATTGTACTTCTCCCCTCTAGTGAAAGTTCCTTGATACAATTGCATTTTTGATGCCATCTGCCAATTTATTTTGTCATCTCCAATCTGTTTTTTCAGATATTTCAATGCACCATCATTCCATATGACTGTTTTTTTAGATTGTTTTTTGCCTTTTATTGCAATCTCGAAATCTAATTTGTTGTAATTATCGCATTGAGGCGACATTTCTGCTACCAAAGGCATTTCTATAAATGGTAATGTATCTCCATTAACCGGGAAATGAGGTTTCATTGAGAATAGGTTCATATTGCTGCATGGGCCTGTTTCCTGTCCGTATGTAAATATTATTATTTCGCTATGACCTGCATTTTTAAAATATACTTTAGATTTTGGATCTCTTGCTGTAACTCTCACTGCATATTTATTCCCTTTTTTAAAGTTTTCATTTCTCAGTATTTTCGAAAATCCTTTGATAGCATCCTCTTCAAAGAAAGCTGGTATTCCTGGATTATTCATTGCGAGATTGATGTCTTTTGGTATAGACTTAGTTAATTCTATCACTTTGACAGTATATTCAAATGGGGCACCTGTTGTTTGATGAGTCCAATTTATTGAGACGAGGGAAGGACTTTGAGCCGGAACAGCAAGATTTGCTGTCGGGTTTATAATTTTAGGAGATTCACCATAAGTAACTTCAAATGAATAGCACCCTTGAGTTTTATCTGAAAGTGGATTGATTCCATTTTTGTCAACAGCTTGCCAGCATATATTATAATTACCTTCACGAAAAGCTCTGTTTTTCACAACAAAGAGTCTTTCACTTTCCGGAAAAATATCATCAATTTTAAGATTCATTCCATAGTTGTCCCAATCATTGCCTTTAATGCTTATTGTTTTATGAGAACCAAGATTAAATTCATAATCAAGTACTTTTTGTTTATTGACAGTAAAACCATTAGGGCCTGTAATTGCCAAGTTTAAATTCACATCATAATTACTTGAACTGATATTGGTCAGATTTATAAATATCTTATCAGTAATGCTTTCCCAGTCTTCAAATTTGGTAGGATATGGAGGTTTTACAAATGTTGTAATATTGATTGGATATGTTTGTCCAAAGATTACAGTTGATTTCAATAAGAAAAATAAAATAATTGATAATCCGAGTAAAAGATTTTTGTTTTTCATTTTATGATAATTTTGGTGTTATTTTAGTTTGATATTTATATTAGAAAGAAAGACCGTAATTAATACTTGATCTTAACTCATTTATATTTCTTCGATGTATTCCTGTTCTATTCATCCAAGCAAAACTGAAAGATATATTTTGATTTTTAGTGATATTGTAACTTATATAGTTTCTAATATTGAGTGAGAAGCCATCACTAATATTATTGTAAATATTTTTATTCCAAGAGCTGTTTAATCTAATATTCAGTTTCTTTTTCAATAATTTTTTGCTTATTCCAAAACTTGCGCCAATTTGTTTATCAGTACTTTCTCTTGAATCAAGGATAAAATAATTCACGCCAATATTAAAATTAATTGTTGATGGGGAATGCGATAAACCATAGTCAATTGATGCAGTATAGTTTTGATCATCGACCAAACTAACTATTCTGAATCTATTTACATCTTTAAATTTTTGATAGTTGAAATTCATACTTACTGAATGGCTGTATTTGCCTCTGTTCCAACTATAACTAGGACTTATCATTGCCATTTCATTTACAAGTGCCAGTTTTATTGAATCTTCAACTTTGATAAAACCTGCTGCTTGATCCGTTTGATAATTGCTATAGTTAGCAGAGATACTTATACCATTTTGGGAAAAATAATTTATACTTAATGAGCCTATTTTTCTTAAATCTGTTTGTTGTTTTAATTTTGATATATTGTTTTGTTGAAAACCTGCAGTTAATCTAAATTGCAATTGTCTTTTAAATAGGCCAAAATTCAGATGTCCGGTATAATTTTCATAATCGGTGTTCATATAGTACAATCCTAATGATTTGAAGAATGGATCTACCCTAAGATAGTTAGCTCCAATTCCAAAACCCCGGTAATTAAAATCAATACCTGTCTTACCGGAAAATCCCCAACGAGTTGATGCGTTTATCTCGATTAATTTATTGGTTTTTTCTGCCCATTTTTTTAGGTTTTCTTCATCTATTTCAATATCAGCTCTTAGATCAGCTGTATGCAATGAAGCTGCTGTTTCAAGATATAATCTAAAGTATTTGAATAGCGTAAAATTGGAATTAAATCCTAAGACAAGATTGTCCTCAGGTAGTAAATATCTATTGTCAGCTCTTTGAGGATTCGAAGTGTTTTGATCATCTTTTACTTTGATATACATAAAATCAAAACTGTTCTTATTACCATAGCCAATTTTAACTCCATTAATGTATCTTTCATATGTATCCAATATTTGTGAACCAAAAGTAAGTGTGTCTTTTTGAGCAAATAGATCTTTTAGTTTTCCATATAAGGCTTTAAATCTAAATTTGCCCGGCGTCAATTCGATTCCGGCACCATAAAATTGCTTGCCTGACATTGTAAATGAAGAGAAATTCATACTTCTGTAACCAAGATGAATTTGAGCCCATTTGTATTTTGGACTTACACCATATATATTGAATGGTTGTGAATAGCTAAACTGTTGGTCGCTAAACGAAAAAGTAAATGGGAGACTTATTCCATAAATAGAAACTGTCGGTGAGCCCACTATTGAATAAGAATATGGGCTTTGTCTAGCAGCATTAGTTCCAAAATTTGAGTACCCATTTCCACCTACATAGAGACTACCTGAAAATTTAAAAGGTTTACTTTTTATAATATTATCTACATCTTGGGCGACTAATTGATTTATTGATAAAAGCATTAGTAAAATCAAGAATACCTTTTTAATTTTTTTAGGGTTAAGCATATGTTTTTAGTTTTATTGGTACAAAATTGGAACATTTAGATAGTTTTGATTAACACAAATCGGACAAATGTTAACACAAATCGGACAATCTGATGATTTTTGCTGTTTTTAAGCGATTATTTTTGACTATTGCTAGAAAACTAAAATCAATCTATAGATGATTTATTGTTTTTTTGTCACTCCTTGAAAAAACTCATACTTACAGGTTTATTTTCAATATCAAACGTAATTATATATATTCCTTTATTGTATTTTCTGATGTCTATAGTCTTTACTTTCTTATTGAAAACAGACTTTAAAATAATTTGTCCATGAATATCAATGATTTTAAAATTTGTTCCAATTAGTTTTTTACTTAATTCAATTTTGAATTTTCCGTTATTTGGATTTGGATATAGTTTGATTTCACCTATTGATATCTCCTGTGTATTGGTATATGAAAATAATTCTGCATACTCACTTATTACTTGGCTACAGTCATTTGATACTTTGCAATTATAGAATCCAAAATCATTGTTATTTATATTTTTTATCTTTAACTCATAAGAATTAGCACCTGAAATTCTTCCAGTATTCTGCAAAGAGAAATCGTCAAGATACCATTGATAATTAAGACCTGTATTATTTGTTTTAATTGAAAAACTAGTATTGTCACCTAAAGATGCTGAAATAGATACAGGCTGTTTTGTTATAACGATATTATCAGAACACGTTAGCCTTGTCCTCCAAACACCACGACCAAAAGTTCCAGCATATAACCAGTTATCCTCTTTTGTATTTCCATAAAATATCTCCAATTCATTTACAATGACACTTGGGAAATTTGTTTTAAAAGGTTTCCAGTCTTCATTTTCATTTTTCACATAAACCCCAAAGTCAGTTCCTGCAAATAATTGGTCAAAATCTGTTATTGATTTGTTTTGAATAATTGTATTTACCGGAATATCAGGTATTCCTGATGAAATATTAATCCAATTATTACCACCATCTATAGTTTTGTAAACATTTTCTTGATTATATCCACTTAATGAAACCCAAACTGTATTTGGATCATTATCTTTTATACTAATATATGTAATGTTAGATTGAGACACTGGCAATCCACTTTTGATTTCAGCCCAGTTTTTACCCCCGTCAATTGATTTCCATATATTTTTATATGTTGCTTCATATATTACATCAGGATTTGAATTTGCAATTGCAATTGATTGTAGATAGTCAGAGACATTGTAATTGTATAATGGAGTCCATGTATTTCCTCTATCAGTAGTTTTATAAATATCCCAATAGCCGATATATAGAGTATTGTCATTATTTGGATCAACAATGAATGGTGTAGTCCATGCACCAGATGCACCACCCTCGATATTATTGGTTATAATTGTAAGATCACTTATCCTTAATACTTCACCACTTTGTAACGCAGCATATTTTTCATTAGATGTGATAATGCACTCTTGTCCATCACCAAAAGAAGCATCTTCCCATTCTGTATTTGAATGAAATAATTTCGCACCTCCATCTTGTTGACCGGCGAGAAGTTCGTCGCCATTGGTTTTGGATAAACCTATTCGGTAAACTTGACTATTTTTTATCCCATCTGATATGACTTTCCAATGCATACCATTGTCTGTAGATTTATACAAACCACCATCATTACATTCGTAAATGCTATTGTTATTAAATTTAATAAAGTGCTTGTCAACATGAACTAACTCTTTTCCAGTTTCACCTTCAGCATTATTAGAAATCTTCCAGTTATTACCACCATTGGTCGTTTTCCAGGTTATTATTCCACCTAAATATACTTCATTTGCATTGTTTGGGTTTGCTTCAAGTGCTAAATCATAATCTCCTTGTCCTCCCGAACCAGAGCCATCAGAATCGTATCCAAGTAAGTTATGATTTGAAGTAGTACCGTCAAAAACTAATTGATAACTATCGCCTTTATTTGTGGATATATAAATTCCTTTTAGACTTTTAGCAGAATCAGGTGGTGCATTATTTACTACTACAGCATAAACAATGGAAGCATCAGCTGAACTAACAGTCAACTCAATCCTTCCGGCATTTGAAAAAGATTCAATCAGACTCCAATTTTGTCCTGCATCATTAGATTTAAAAATTTTTGAAGATTTTCTTGTAGCACCATATATTATATTACTATTTGCAGGATTAAATTCAATATCTATGAGCTCTTCGCTTAAAGTTTGTTTCCATGAAACTCCGGCATTGGTAGATATAAAAAAGCCATTGGTTGAAGCGGCATATAATTTATTATTATTATTTGGTGAAATCAATAATTTATTTACTATTTTTTTTTCTGCCGGATTATAGCTTAAGCCGGTAGATTCCCAAGTTAATCCTGCATTTGTAGATTTTAAAATCCCTATGCCTGCATAAGTTATATCATTTCTATCTCCTGTAGCAATATACATTGTTTTAGATATGGCAAAGTCTGAAGGGATGGCGATAGAACTCACTCCTAATAATTGATTCTGATCAGTAAGAACCTTCCAAGTTTGACCACCGTTTTTTGTTTCCCACAAACCTCCAGTAGGTGTACCTACCCAAAATGTGTTTGGATCAGTTGGATGAAATTCAATACAGTTGATACGACCAACACCAAATACATTTCCATCTCCATAAGGATTTCCATTTGTTGTAGTATATGGCCCATAATTTCCCCAGTTGCCTGAGAAGTATTTTATTGAGTTATAGTTTTCTTTTTCTTTTTGAATTTGATTTGTGATAGTATCCCAATCAGCAGTTGATGGAAATTTACCTGTAATTGGATTTACTCTTTTCATCCAATAATTCTCCCATCTTTTAAATCTTTTCCATCCACCTGCTTTTACCTTTTTACCTCTGGAATTTATATAATAACCGTTTTTTACATTATATCCATCCCAATATTTATTAAAAGTTTCTTGGTAGTCTTTTAGAGTTAAATCTGAGTATTTTATTTTATCCAATTTAGACCAATTTTGTCCAAAACTGTCAACAAATGAAAATGCTGAAAATAGAATTGAAAATAGTATTAATTTTTTCATAGTTATTTGTTTTATGATTCAATAACACAAATTACCATCAATTTAAGCACTATGACTAACACAAATTGGACAAATGTTAACACAAATCGGACAAGATGGAGATTTTTGGTAATAAATTTGCTTTTCAGAAAT
The DNA here is from genome assembly GCA_027011385.1 of Saprospiraceae bacterium. Lineage (GTDB taxonomy): Bacteria > Bacteroidota > Bacteroidia > Chitinophagales > Saprospiraceae > JADJGA01. The sequence goes on from JALVAD010000557.1 coordinate 16,235, forward strand.
CCTGAACTAGCTGAAGAAGGATTGTGAAGCCGGTTTAAAATAAGTCAGCACAAATTAAACCAGCTTCAGAATCTCTTCGAGCTTCTGAGTCTTGGATTTGGTTCAAGAAGTCAGCTTCAGAATCTCTTTGAGCTTCTGAGTCTTGGATTTGTTTTAATCGATTTTAATGAACTTGTATCTAAATGTGTTTTTATTGGTTTTTATCAACAAGATGTAAGTTCCTTTAGCAAGATGTTGGAGGTCGATAGTATTATTTTTTATTTTGTTTTCTTTCAACATTACCTTAGTACAGTTAATTGTACTTATTGTGATATCCTTAATTGTTTCTTCCGTTTTTATATGCAATACATCAATCACTGGATTTGGGTATATCTCAATATTGCTTCCAAATAAATCAGATGTTTTTGTCAAAATACTCAATGTAGCAGGTTCGGTGTTTAAGTTATTGCATTTACCATTAATATAGCAGTAGTAATCACCTGCATGATTATCATTTACATTGGTTATTGTTAGCTTTGATGTCTTTGTTCCTGTATAATCAGAATTATCAGTTATTGCAGTTCCGTCCTTATGCCAAAGGAATGAAAGTACATCACCGGTATATGACACTTCAAAACTGGCTGTTTCATTCGGATTAACTTGGACATTATCAGGTTGACTCGTAATAATTACGTTTTCGTTCTTTGTAATGGTAACATCATCAGAATCAGTGCATACCCCATTGGTTATAGTCCATCTAAATATATTTTCGCCATAGCTTAGATTTGTTATTTTAGAGCCATTGTCTTCCGGGTTTGAAATGATAGCAGAGCCTTTAATAACCGACCATTTACCTGTGCCTAGGGAATGATAATTACCGTTTAAGTAAAGACTGTTTTCGCAAGTTGTTTTATCTTCACCTGCAAGTGCCTCGATAAATTTGTTTACTTCCAATAAAGCTGCTTCGGAATGGAAAGTATAATTCTTATAATAAATAGAACACATATAGCTGTCTTTATCAAGAGAATGATTTGCATTGATTCTAAGTGTTTTTGAAGTAGCTCCTGAATATATGCTGTCGTTTTTTATCGAGGAAAAAGTATTCTGATAAGAGCGTTTCTTTTTCCATCTTATACTATCTGCAAAGGTAAAATCTACAGAAAACTCAACAGTCGTATCTCCACAAATATGTTTGTTGGTAGGATGTTTTGAATATTGAGGTGCTATAATCCCTTTGTTTAACAATAAATTATTTGAGGATTCATTCAGTGATAATAAATCAATTAAATTATCCTTATTTATATCAGTAGCTATAATTTTAACTACATCATTATTATTGGTTAAAATAGTATTTACTTTGTCAAAAGTACCATTTATATTTACAATCCAAAATACAGAAAATTTATAGTAATCTTGAAATCCAATTAAATCTAAATCTCCATCTTTATCTATATCTTTTAATATAATTCGAGAAGGTTTCACATTGTAAGGTTTAGTCAACTTAATGGCGTTACTAAAAGTTCCGTTTGTGTTTTTATGCAAAAATATTGAACTATTACCTGAAGAGGGATAAATAATATCATTGTCTCCATCATTATCAAAATCTATGGTGATAATATCTTTAGGATTACTTTTTTCATCAGGAATAGATACAGGATTTGAAAACACACCAGCACCATTTGTATTTGTCAAGTATTTTATTAAATCTTTTTGGGATGATACAACAACCAAATCATTATCTCCATCATTGTCTATATCATTTGAAGACATTCTAGATGGACGAGGAAATGAATTTGTTATAGTTTTTGCTTTGCTAAAAGAAGATCCATCGTTTTTATACCAGCTTATATTGTCAGAATATGTCGAAAGAGTAATAATATCCGGTTTGCTATCACCATTCAAATCTTTTATAATTATTTGGTCTATAGTATTATCATTATCTGATATTGTGTCAGCAAAGACAAAATTTGCATTTCCATTGTTCTTATACCAAACTATTTGCGATTTACTCCCATTATTTCTAGAACATACGATATCTATATTTCCATCACCATCGATATCAATTTTTTCTAATAATTGGGTTTCTGCATCATATGAATCAATCGGCTGGAAAATAAAATAATTTCCATAGTTTTTATACATTATCAGGTTGTTGCTATATTCATTTGCGACTATGATATCTATA
>JALVAD010000558.1 GCA_027011385.1 Saprospiraceae bacterium
ATATATTGATTTATAATTAGTCGACCCTGAAAAACCACTCATTCTGTTGATAACCAATGATTAATGTTGATAATATTTGGTGTGAATCTACAAGGAAATAGCTATCTTAGTGCAAAATCTTGCAGATATGATTGGAAAACAGGACAAAACACCGCAGTTGAATATTTTTGATACACCCATCAAAAACTTCATAAACTTAGAGCATGAATTATGTGAACTATCCCTTAGAATAGAGTGGGAAACAATAGAGAAAGACTTCTCTGAATATTATTCAGATATAGGTCGTCCAAGTGTTCCCATTCGAAGAATGGTTGGTTTGTTATTGCTTAAGCATATTTATAATTTGAGTGACGAAGCGATAGTTGACAGATGGATTGAAAATCCATATTGGCAGTATTTTACAGGAGAAGTTGTTTTTCAAACAAGTAAACCTTTTGACCCAACGGACTTTATTTATTTTAGGAAGAGAATAGGTAAAAAAGGAGCAGAGAAATTGTTAAAAGTATCAATTCAACTTTTTGGTAAAGAAGTAGAGGAAGATGAGGTTTTGATTGATAGTACAGCTCAAGAAAAGAACATCACTTATCCAACAGATGCTAAGCTTCATAAAAAGATAATTGAGCGGATCAACAAGATAGCAAAACAAGAGGGTATTGTATTACGTCAAACTTACACAAGAACACTAAAGCAATTAATGATAGATCAACGATTTCATCAACACCCTAAACGACGAAAAAAAGCAAGAGCAGCACTAAGGAAAATCAAAACCATAGCTGGTCGCCAAGCAAGAGATATCGAGAGAAAATTTACACCAGAGCAAAAAGAAAAATACCAGAGACTCTTCGTCACCATCAACAAAATACTCGTACAACAACGAGGAGATAAGAATAAAATCTACAGTCTTCATGAGCCAGAGGTAAGATGTTTGGCAAAGGGTAAAGAGGCTAAAAAATTTGAATTTGGAAACAAGTCGGGTTTTGTAGTTACAAAAACAAGCAAAATTATTGTAGGAGCATTAGCCTTTGAGGGCAATCCTTATGATGGGCATACATTGGAGAAACATCTAAATCAAACAGAAAGCTTGGTAGGTAAAAGGCCAAAAGTTGGAATCGTAGATAGAGGTTATAAAGGAAAGAAGATGATTGAAGGAACAGAGATTATTTTACCCTCGGTTCCAAAAAAAGGAGCAAGTCAATATCAAAAACAAAAAGCTAGGAAACGATTTAGAGCAAGAGCTGGAATAGAACCTGTAATAGGTCACATTAAACACGACCATAGAATGTTAAGAAACTACTTAAAAGGTACAAATGGTGATATGATGAACACAATATTAGCAGCAACGGCCTTCAATTTTAAGAAAATGCTCAACAGAATCAAAGTGCAGATTCTTTTTGCCATTTTTAGATTGGTAAATTTTATTCTTGATACATTTTTTAGAAATCTAAATGCTCTAAATATAGGGCTTTTTCAGGATTAACTAATTATTTTGGCATATGCTCGTTGATTGCTCTTATAAGCATAGTTATTTAATAGTATTACAATTGCTACAAGCC
>JALVAD010000559.1 GCA_027011385.1 Saprospiraceae bacterium
CCTTAACAAACAGGCCATTTTTATTCAGTGACTCTCTTTTTCCCAAGGTGACGGTATTGGTTTTAGCATCGATATTAACCACATACATCGGCTCACCTAGAGCTATATTGAGTCCTTTTCTTTGACCTATGGTATAATGCATATATCCCTTGTGTTTCCCCAACATATTACCATTGATGTCTATATAATCACCTCCGTCGTATTTGGATTCCAAGTCAGGGATTTGCTCCTTTAAAAATAACCTGTAGTCATTGTCCGGAACAAAACAAATATCAAAATTTTCCTGTTTGTTGGCTACGGTAGTATGCCCTCTTGTGAAAGCGATACTCCGTACTTCGGGTTTCGTCAGATTACCAAGGGGGAAAATAGTACGCTTTAGAGTTTTTTGATCTAAATCCCAAAGGAAATAGGATTGGTCTTTTAGCCTATCTTTTCCTCTGCTTAGAAAATATCTTCCATTTAATTCATTTATAATGGAATAATGTCCAGTAGCTATTTTTTCACAATCATATATATCTGCTTGTCTCATCATTTCGCCCCATTTTATATCCGAATTGCACCTAATACATGGATTTGGGGTTCTCCCGGACATATATTCGTCTATAAACTTAGATACGACTTTATTTTGAAATTCATTTTTTACATCTATAATCATATGCTTGAAGCCAATATAGTCAGCAATCTCCTTCGCTCCCATTATGGATTCCAGACTACAACAAGGGTTTTTTACACGCTCTCCTGTATAATTGTAGTCAAGTATATTTAATGTTACTCCGATTACTTCATAGCCTTGTTCGTGCAATAATAAAGCAGTGACAGTACTATCCACACCTCCACTCATTCCAACCAATATTTTTCCTAATTTACTCATTTCGTATCTTGTTAAAAAATATCGGCTGTAACTTTAAATTTTGTGTAAATATTAACTTTTGTACTATGGAGCAAAATCTTTCTTGAAGTTGTCTTTATCTTCAGTTCAAATTTATCTTTTTTGATATAAGCGCTCAGGTCTTTATCATCAAAAACATCCAAGTTCAATTCCGTATTGATAGCATCAGAAATATCGAGTTTTTCAGCTATCTTTATTTCTTTCAATCCGTCTGCTTTGATATACAATTCTATTTTTTTAGTAAAGTCCAAATCTTGATCTTTCGGGTCTTTTGAAGTGATGGTCAATTCCTTCAAAAAAGCAGTATTTAAATACTCTATTTTACTATTATTGGCAGAAAGTTCCTTGCTCATATTGGTGGTTATAGCCGGAATTGGAATTTCTATAGGTAGGTTCACACCTATAATAGATGGTATTTTAGCTTCATTATTAAAATCGAGATTGAAAGCTATCTTTTCATCTAAATGGCAGCTATTCAATAGTATCATCGATATAAGACCAAATGCTAAGTATATTTTTTTCATCTTATTAAATTTTATTTATTATTTGTTAGCTAAACAAAATTTTGCCATATAAAGTTTTAATTGATGGCTGCAAGAAAGCAGTAGCTTCAAAAAAAACATGTTACTTTAAAACTTTTTTTTAATTGGCTTGTTGTAAATA
>JALVAD010000560.1 GCA_027011385.1 Saprospiraceae bacterium
CAATACTAATTGGTAGGTATAGTCAACGCAATACAAAACCAGACATCTATGGTATAATAAAACCATGCCAAAAATAAATATTACAACTGAAGAAAAGGAATTGCTAAAGAAGTATTTTAAAACTTCTCCATTTCTTTTGTTACGTCTTAAATCCTCAGCCATTCTTATGCGTGACAAAGGGTTACTAATGAAAGATATTGCTGACATAGTTTCTCGCGATAGAAAAAAACGGGACCGTTCAATTAATTGTGTCTGGAGGATTTTAATTTTTTAAGATTTTTCGGCAATTTTTTTAAAATATTGGTAATTTGGGACTGGATATCTCATATAAATTTTTTCTTCAAATTCTTTAATTACCATAAATACATAGTCTAGTAATCTTTCTGGTGATTCAAAGGATAATTTATTCTTAGTAGTTTTTCTAACTTGCCTGTTAAGATTCTCTATAGAGTTACTGGTATAAATCATTCTTCTAACTCTGGGATCAAATTTAATATAGGTAAAGTAATATTCAATATTTCCTTCTTTAAAACTATTCTTAAATCCAGGATATTTATCTTTCCATTTTTCTAAAAACTTATCTACCTTTTTCAAAGCTTTTTCTAGTGTAGCATCTTTATCAAAATTATCAAATACTTTTTTAAGATCAGAGGCAACTTCTTTTTTATCAAAGGGTCTAGTCCTGCGAAGGATATCTCTTTGTTTATGAATTACACACTTTTGAAATTCTCCTTTAGGATAAAGTTCTAAAAATCTATCTTCTAAACTTTTAATACCATCAGCTACAAATAGATCTATCTCTTCTACTCCTCTATCCTTTGCTGTTTGTAACACTTCCTGCCAAAACTCCGCTGATTCAGTGGGATTTTGGCTTAAACACAGTAATTCTCGCTTATTATCATCTCTTACTCCATAAGCTATATAGATACCTTCTTTGGCGTATTCATTGCCTCTACGAACTGTTACAAATACTACATCCCCAAAAACAACTTTATAATGTTTTTCTAAAGGAGAATTTTCCCAGGCTGTTCTAAACTTATGGAAAGCTTTAGATAGATTTGATATTTTAGCAGGAGACATTTTTTCTTCGAATATTTCTTGCATGAATTCTTCTATATCATTAGAAGTCATTCCTTTTTTGTATAAAGATAAAGCTATCTGATCTACCTTTTCTCTGTTAATTTTTAAAAGTTCTAGGGTAGCAGGAGAGAATAAACCTACTCTTGTTCTTGGTATATTTACCATTAGAGCATTCCTGGAGAGACTATGCATTGCTCTTTCATAATATCCGTTTCCTTTTTCTTTTGGGTTTGTTGTTTTATTTAGATACTCATCCCTTTCTATAGTCATTAATGTTTCAATGGTTGATTTTACAAAAACATCCATTGATATATCTTCACTTAAGTTTTCCCTTAGGTTTTTTATGCTTTTTTCTAGTAGTTTCTCTGTTTTTTCTGACATGGTTTTTTAGTTAATAATTAACTGTTTATTATACCTGTCAGACACACTTTTGTGAAGGGTCTCATATCAAAAAC
>JALVAD010000561.1 GCA_027011385.1 Saprospiraceae bacterium
ATATTATATATATTGAAATAAAGCTTAATTTATGTCAAATTGACATTAATTTTCTTTTTTTTAAATAGAAGTAGCCAAGATATGACAAAATGGAAAAGATATGAACATTTTTCATATTATATTGTCTGATTATTTGAGTTGGTATATTAATTGATAGTATGAAGTGAACAAATTAGTATTGAGATATGGAATTGAAGAGTGTCTCATCATATGATGAGTTAAAGAAAGAGTTGCAGAGTCATGAAAGGGGGTTTGTGCTTTTGTACAAGGCGGGTTCTGATACGAGTGAATGCGCATTGGGTAGGTTGGAAACTCAAGAGGTAGATCATGATAATGTTGTAGTATTGAAAGTTGATGTTTCAAAAACAAGAGATATTCATCCAAAATACAGCGTAACATCGGTGCCTTCTCTATTGCAATTTGATAATGAAGAATTGAAGAATGTGATTAAGGGGTGCATGACAGTGGATTATTATAAGTCTGTGATAAATGGAATATACTCTAAGTCATCTTCAACTGATGGTGTGGAAAAGCAAAAGAGGGTAGTAGTTTATGGTACACCAAGTTGTTCATGGTGTAAAAGAATTAGGGATTATTTCAATGAGAATAATGTTAAATACAGATACATTGATGTTGCGGCAAATCCAACTATTGCAGAGGAGATGAAGAGAAAAAGTGGTCAAATGGGAGTGCCTCAAACAGAGATAGATGGTCAAATGATAGTAGGCTTTGATAAACCGAAAATAAATAGATTATTAGGATTAAATTAATTAAAATCATAAATTTTTAAGAAAATGAAAGAATTACAACCTTTACAAGAATATGTATTATTAGAAATGGCTGAACAAGAAGAAAAGACTCAAGGTGGGATTATTATTCCGGATACAGCCAAAGAAAAACCTCAATATGGGAAAGTAGTTGCTATTGGTAATATTGAGAATCCCGGAATTTCTATTGGAGATTATGTTTATTTTAAAAAATTCTCTGGAACTGAAATTGAATATGAGGGAAAAGATTTGTTGTTTGTACAATATGCTGATTTATTGGCAAAGTTGGTGGAGACAGAGAGTATTTAGTCTTATAGATGCCCAAATTTAATTTTTTTAAAGGATAAAGCTTATGTTTTATCCTTTTTTTGTTTTATTTACATTTTAAAACTTATAATGGGCTTTTGTATTTTTGTATTTATAGAAGAGCCCTTGAAAGATTAAAATTGTATTGTATGAAAAAGAGTGCTATCAGTCTTGAAATTAAGGGGGGGCTATTGTTGATTTTTGTGTTACTTATATACACAAAAAGCTATTCGCAGATTGGTGTAAAAGCCAGTTATTCCAGAGCATCATATTCCAATATAGAAGAAAGGTTGAAAAGGCAGTTTGAAAATGTTGACAAAGTATTTGGAAATAATTTTGAGTTTGGTCTATATTATAGATACCAAATAAAAAATAGCGGTTTTGAATTACTACCGGGTATCAATTGGAAGTTTTCACCAAAAGGGAACTTAGGTTTGAGTTATCAAAGATATGTACTTGAG
>JALVAD010000562.1 GCA_027011385.1 Saprospiraceae bacterium
CGAGTTAATTATTTTTGATTTTTATTATTTATTTCCTGTTAATAAATTATTTTTCAAATTGGGACAGCTTAGCTATTAAAGATTGTCCATTTTTTTTTTAAAAAATTATTAAAGCCGGTTAAACCTTTTGTTATTTTTTAATTCCTACTATTGTACAATTAAAATTAAGGCTATGTCAAATGCAATTACAAAAAGTAAAAAAATTGAATTGAAAAACTGTCCAACTCCAAACCCTGCTTCTTTATCTCCATATCAAGGAGAATGGACGTGGAGAGAAGCTGCTCACTTAATGAGAAGATCTCTTTTTGGTCCAACTTATGATCAGATAAAAGAAAGTTTAGATTCCGGGTTGGAGAAAACAATAGAGGTACTTTTTGAACCCCAAAGTTTTCCGGATTTACCCATAAATTATTATTTTGAAAATGATCCTGAAGTGCCGATAGGGGAAACTTGGGTTGGAAAAAAAATTACACAGGGAATCCAAGGATTACAAAACGCAAGAAACAATTCACTATCTGCTTGGATTGTTAATCAAGTATTGGAGAAAAAGATGAATATCCTTCAGAAAATGATTCTATTTTGGCACAATCATTTAGTGATTTCTGATATTTTTTCTTCTGGATTCAAACTTCAGTATTTCGCTCTATTGCATAAATATGCATTGGGAGATTTTAAGCAATTTGTAACGGATATGACCATCAATCCCGGCATGCTATTGTATCTAAATGGCAATGAAAATACGGCCGAAGCACCTAATGAAAACTATGGAAGAGAATTGATGGAACTTTTTACTATTGGGAAAGGACCTCTAGTAGGTGATGGCGATTATACCAATTATACAGAGCAAGATGTAGTGGAGTTTTCTAGGGCGTTATCAGGTTGGGTGGTGAGAAACGGTAAAGCAATATTCAGATCAAATAGACACGATAAAGGTGTAAAGCAACTTTCTTATAGATTTGGAAATAAGACAATTGGTAATCTTGGAGCGGATGAGTATAAAAAAGTAGTGGATATTATTTTTGCACAAGAAGAAGTGTCCAAATTTATATGTCGACAATTGTATATATGGTTTGCTAATTATGAGATTACAGAAGATGTAGAAAATAATGTAATAGTACCAATGGCAAAAATTCTTAGAGATAATAACTATGTGGTGAAACCGGTGGTAAAGGCATTATTGCAAAGTGAGCATTTTTATAGTGAGTGCATTATTGGGGCTATGATTAAAAGCCCAATAGATTTTGCAATGACATTGATTAAAACAGGGGAATTTCCATTGATTGAAGATGATATTATCAAGAAATACAGGTATTCGAATCTTGTGAACAAACGAATATTAAAAAAACAAGAGCAAAGTTATTTCGGTTTACCTTCTGTTGCCGGTTGGCCTGCGTATTACCAAGAGCCTGTTTATTACAAAATTTGGTTGAGTTCTGTTACATTACCACTCAGAAAGGAATTAGTAGAAGCTTTTATCAAGGGCAATAAAAAACTTGGAGACAAAAGAGCGACAATGGATCTTCTCAGTATCGTTTCAAAATTTGAATCTCCTGATGATCCGGATAAATTATTGATATCATTGACAGATTTATTTTTGGCATATCGACTGACTGATGAACAATACCTATTTCTAAAAACACAAGTATTATTACCGGGTTTGCCCGATTATGAATGGACTGTTGAATATTCCGATTATATAAACAATCCCGGAGATGAAAGTAAATCAAAACCGATTCTTAACAGATTAAAAGAAGTGATGTTGGTAATATTAAATATGGCAGAGTTTCAGATGATGTAAAAAAAATTAAAATTCGCTTTCGAAGGGAATATATTCTAAAATAAAAGCACATGAAAAGAAGAGATTTTATTAAAGTAGGTTCAATATTAACAATACCTGTATTTTTTAATGGCTTAGGATTAAAAGTATTTGCTAATAAACCTGTACCAAGTATCAATGAGTACAATGATAAAATTTTAGTATTAATTCAAATGGATGGTGGTAATGATACGCTTAATACCGTAATCCCACTAGATCAATACTCTAATTTATCCAAAGTAAGATCCAATATAATGATACCTGATAGTAAGGTAATCAAATTAAATGATATTACGGGATTCCATCCTGTTATGGAGGGGTTAAGAAATGTTATGGATAAAGGGAAACTCAATATAGTCAGAGCTGTTGGATATCCCAATCAGAATAGGTCGCATTTTAGATCTACGGATATTTGGATGTCGGGTTCAGCTGCAGATGTTCAAAAGACAAGCGGATGGCTTGGAAGTTATTTCAATTTGGAACATTCTGATTACCCCACAGGTTATCCCAATTCTGATATAGATTATCCATTCGCTATTACGATCGGAAGTACTGCTTCCAATACTTGCCAAGGAAATTTGAGCAATTATAGTATTGCTGTTTCAGATGCTAATCAAGCAGGAGAATTGTTTGAAGGAGAATGGGATTCTGTACCTGATAATTGTTTTGGAGATCAGTTGTCCTTTGTCAGGGAAACAATCAGGCAATCTAACGCTTATTCCGATATTGTGTCTGAGGCATACAACAAAGGTAATAATCTATCAAATAAGTATCCTGAAGATAATAAACTTGCAGCAAATCTAAAAGATGTTGCAAAAATGATTTCGGGAGGATTGAAAACAAAAGTATATATTGTGCGACTTGGTGGTTTTGATACGCATTCTGGACAAGTAGATACGACTGATGTTACTAAAGGGAAACATTCTGATTTGCTGAAGACGCTATCTGATGCTATTGAGGCTTTTCAGGATGATCTAAAACTATTGGACAAGGAAGAAAGAGTGATTGGAATGACTTTTTCAGAATTCGGTAGAAGAATAAAGTCAAATGCAAGTTTCGGTACAGATCACGGAAGTGCCGTAGATATGTTTGTTTTTGGCAAATGTATTAATTCCGGTTTCATAGGTAAAAACCCTACAATTAGTGATAATGTTGGGAAAAAAGAAGCGGTGGCGATGCAAACTGATTTTAGAAATGTATATGGCTCGCTCTTGATTGATTGGTTTGAAGCAACGGAGGAAGATGTAAAATCATTTTTGCACCAAGACTTCAAAAAACTCCCGATAGTAAGCAGTTGCTATTCATCTTCCAATAAAGATATTCTCAAAGATGATTTTGCTGTAACAGTTTCTCCCAATCCAGTAATTCAAACAACAAATTTATCGTTTATGGGAAATGGAGGATGGATAAAAATATCTTTAGTAAACGAATTGGGAGAAGAAGTAATGTTGATAAAAAATACAAATTTTGAAAATGGTAGACACGATATTGCAATTGATTTGAGTTCGCTCAAACCGGGAGTTTATTTTATGAGATTCAATGGGAAATCTTCACAGACAACAAAGAAAATAATCAAAGTCTGAGAATATCGGGTTTTAGAATTTTGCTTTAATAAAGGCAAATAACTAACTTTACTTCCTAGAGCACAATAAATAATACAAGTTAAGCTGGTAGGTCTCCCTTCCCTTACCAAGGGGGCTTTCGTTATGACACATCTTTTAATAAATGTCATAACGAAAGCTTTCTCATAAGAGAATTGATTCCGGTTTTAGCACCCATCCCCGGTCCTTCCCTCACAAAGGGAAGGGAGAAGTGGAGTTGCTTGATTAATAAAAATAGCTATTTGAAAATTATCTTGTTTTATAACTAAATGGTATTTTTTTGTGAAAAAAGCGGTGCTATTGCGGGTTGCAGCTTCCTCCCTTGTAAGGGAGGATTGAGGTGGGTTCTAATTCGGGTTCAAACATAACTAATTTACTCATTATTAACCATAATACCTTCACTTTGCAATATATCGTATGTGATTTTTTTTCTGAACTTCAAATCGGATTTGTTTTTGATATCGATATTTAGCGCAAATATCCAAGTATTATTAGTTTTTTCGATATACCCAACATACCAACCGATTTGAGGGTTTACTCGCGATCCCCATCCGGTTTTAGAATGAAGTGTATATTCTTTTGTTGAGTCAGTTACCATTATTTGTTTAACGATATCTTGATTGATTTTTTTAAAAGGTAATTTGTTTTGAACTAGTTTTTTTAAGAATTGGACTTGTTCCTTTGCGCTGATTCTTATATTTCCTTCTAGCCAAAAATTGTCAATTTTTCCGCCTATTATTTTATTTCCATACGAAGTTTTCTCAATCCAATACTGCATTGAAGTATTACCAATACGACGGGCGATTTCTTGATAAAACCACACACAAGATACTGCGATGGCACTTTTCATATTTTGATCTCGATTCCATTTCTCCCAACCTTTGTCTTTACCATCCCATTTTATTATTTCTTTTTCATCTGATATTACTTCTGTTTCAAGTGCGATTAAAGAATTGAGGATTTTGAAAGTTGATGCCGGGATATAAGAACTATCAGCCCTATTCTTATTAAAAGACTTATACTTCTTTTTAGATAAATCCAAAAGAACAAAAGTTCCATTAATACCATACTTATCAAAATAGGATTTATATTCTTTTGAAATATTACTTGTTGTTTTACAGGAGTTAAAAAAAACAAAACATATTACTACATAAATCGAAAAACTAATATGACCTTTCATCTTTACCTTTCATATAATTGATAAAAGCTTTGTTTACAACTCTATTGCCACCGGCGGTTGGATAATTTCCGGTAAAGTACCAATCGCCTGTATGATTTGGGATCGCTTTATGAAGGTTTTCTACTGTTTGGTATATTACATCTACTTCTGCATCAATACCAATTGGAGTAACCAACTCCGCTATTTTCTTTGATATGGTACTATAATCAAAATTATCATAAAGTTTTTTAACTTCATTCACTATTTTATCAGAATGCAGATGGTCTTGTTGGAGGCATTTTTGATAAGTTTCTTCCAGCTTGTATTCTTGATTTGTTTCTTTTAGCAATTCCACCAAGGCTCTAAATGCTATAAATTCATTCATTCTGGACATATCAATACCGTAACAATCAGGGTAACGAATTTGAGGTGCAGAAGAAAGAATAATTATTTTCTTCGGGTTTAAGCGGGAAAGAATGGATATTATACTATCTCTAAGTGTTGTTCCTCTGACAATACTATCGTCGATTAGAACTATGGTGTCAATATTGTCATTGATAATGCCGTAAGTGACATCATAGACATGAGAAACAAGTTCATTTCTGGAATTATCTTGTAATATAAATGTCCTTAATTTGGCATCTTTCACTACTAAAATATCAATTCTTACATTTTTTGCTAATATTTTTTCAAGTTTATCTTCCGTGATCTTACTGCCTAGTTCTAATATTTTCTTTTTCTTTTCCTTGTTTAACTCAACTCTTAGCCCCTTGATTAGACCGTTAAAAGCCACATTGGCAGTATTAGGAATAAAGGAAAAAACCGTATTGTCTAGGTCAAAATCAATACATTTCATTACCATTTTAGCCATTGTAAATCCAAGCTCTTTTCTTTCGAGATAAATATCTCGATCTGTACCTCTTGAAAAATAAATTCTTTCGAAAGAACAAGATTTGTCCGCACCCTGTTTTGTAAACGGCACTTCTGAACTTTTTCCATTTGTTTTGACTATTAAGGCATGACCTCTTTTGAGTTCTTTTATTTTGTCTATTTTTATATCAAATGCTGTTTGGATAGCTGGTCTTTCTGAAGCAGCTACTACTATTTCTTCGTCTTCATAGTAAAATGCAGGTCTGATTCCATTTGGATCTCTCATAATGAATGCATCACCATTTCCAATCAAACCTCCGATTACATAACCACCGTCAAAACTCTTGCTGGCTTTGGTAAGAAC